>NZ_JAVIMC010000059.1:0-221288 GCF_031196995.1 Acinetobacter sp. 12966 | reverse complement strand
GATATCCGCTCTTTTTTATTTGCTAAAAATTATACTAAAAGCTTCTTAGCAACTTCTCCTAAACGTTTGCCTTGAGCTTCACACAGAATCTTTTCATCCTGGCTTAAGTTTTGGTCATGACGCGGTCCACTTACATGGCTAGCCCCATAGGGTGTTCCACCTGTTTTAGTGTTAGATAACGCTGGAATTGCATTTGGTAATCCCATAATCATCATCCCATGATGAAATAACGGCGGTAGCATAGTGAGTAAAGTACTTTCTTGCCCACCATGCATTGAACCAGAAGAAGTAAAAACACAAGCAGGTTTATTATGTAATGCCCCATTGAGCCAAAGACTCGTCGTTTGATCCCAAAAATATTTCATTTCACTTGCCATATTGCCAAAACGGGTTGGCGAACCTAACGCCAAACCTGCACAATTCGCTAGATCATCTAAGGTACAGTAAATATCCCCTTCGTCAGGAATGCTTGGCTCAGCGATTGTGACGACTGGAGCAATATTTGGCACTGTCCGAATTTTCACTGACATACCCGCAGACTCAACACCATTGGCAATTAAATGAGCCATTTCTTTAGTAGAACCATATTTGCTGTAATAGAGTACAAGAATGTAAGGTTGCATCGGTTTCATAAATTTTGTTAAAAAGAACACTATACGGGATTTTTTATTTTTTTGGCGAAACCAATTTTATGAAATTCTAGCGGTGATTGATGCTGTAGCACAAAAGATAACGCGAGCAAATTTCTTGAACTCGTCGGGTAAAAGGTTTATCTACTTTTGGTAAACCCTTGCCCAGACAACAGAAAGCCTACTTTTTTGAAAAAAGTTTATGGCTACAATTCTTTCTATAGCGCATAGTAAACTTACAGAATGTCTTTCATTCTATGAGTTATTGTTTTGCTCTAATCTACTATTTGAGTATTTAAGCTCATACTTTGATAAGTTATCAATCGCCCAACATGATGATTAAAAAAATCGGGATAGACGACGCATGTTACAACGTTTTTTAAGTAAGCTTCCTTTTTATAATAAGACCTGGTTTCAGTTCGTTTTATATGTATTTAAGCGTTTTGAAGCTGATCGGTGCCGCGAACAAGCTGGGTCTCTCACTTACACAACGCTATTTGCCGTTGTGCCGATGTTAACTGTCTTTTTAGTAATTATTTCTTCCATTAAAGCGTTAGAACCCGCAAGACAACAGCTCCAACATTTAATTTATAGTAATTTTTTACCAAAGAGCACGATCGCATTTGATAAAGCGCTAAATGCTTTTACAGAAAAATCTAGCAACTTAACCGTTATTGGTGTGCTGTTTTTATTCGTCACTACAGTTTTAATGCTCACCTCGATTGAAACTGTCTTTAACCGTATTTGGCGCGTTAAAGAAACCCGTAGTGGCATTGTGGGCTTTATGCGTTACTGGACGATCATCTCCTTAGGCCCAATTATTTTAGGAAGCGCATTCGTCATTTCATCTACAGTTGCCTCAATGAATGTTCTTAGCAATAACTTTGCTGGCTATCAACTTGATGGAGCGTTCATACTCTGGTTTATTTCTTTTCTATTAACTATTGTTGGTTTTTTCATTTTGTACTGGACGATTCCAAATCGAACAGTCCCTATATATTCAGCAGGTATAGCTGCCTGCTTAAGTGCTGTACTTTTTGAAATACTCAAAAACTTTTTTAGCTTTGTAATGTCAAATTTTACTAGCTATGAACTTATCTATGGTGCATTTGCAGCAGTACCCATTTTCCTTCTATGGATCTTTCTTTCTTGGAATATTATTTTATTAGGAGTAGAAGTAAGTTTTGCTTTAACTGCATTTCATTCAGGTAAAGAGCAAAAACGGCACCCTGTTCTAATGTTATTAGATGTTCTTGAGTTATTTTATAAAAAGCAAAAACTCGGTGAAAGCGTAAGTGACAAAGAAGCTTTAGAAATTTTAGGGCGTGGAGAAATTGGTCGTTGGCCAGCTTATGTACTTTTACTTGAAGAACAAAATTTGGTTAAACGCACCGATAAAGATGAATATGTTCTAGCGCGCAATTTGTCCCAAGTTGATTTCTGGAGTTTTTTTACAGCACTTCCATACCCATTACCTTTACGTCAAGATGTTCAAAATGTACACGATGACGATGAGTGGATGGAAAAAATTGGACCAGCTCTTGTCGAGTCTAATGATTATTTAGCTGCCAAACTTTCTATTCCACTTTCAACAATTTTTGAAGAGAAATAAGACAACAGAGCCATTCAATAATATAAACATTCATTCCTAGCTAATAAAAAACCCTATTATTGAAAAATAATAGGGTTTTTTATTAGCAACTTAGAATAAGTTATGCTTTTACAAAAGTTTCCCATGAAAAATCTTGCGTTGCTCCTTTTAATGTCATTTTCAACTGATCACCTGCATGTAATGGTCCAACACCAGCAGGTGAACCTGTCATAATCACATCACCCGGTTCTAGTGAAAATACCTGATTAATATCAGTTAACAGATCACCAATAGTAAACATTAATAGTGCAGTATTTCCATCTTGACGTAATTCATCATTAATATGGAAAGTGAATTTGGTCTCTTGCCAATCTGTAATTTCGCTCAAATCGACCCAGTCTGCCAAAACACAAGCACCATCAAAAGCTTTAGCACGCTCCCATGGGTGGCCTTTACTTTTCAGATCATTCTGTAAATCACGCATTGTTAAATCAAGGCCTAAAGTCACTGCCCCAACCGCTTTTAAAGCTTTTTCAGGGTCAGTTTCACCTTTCAAAAGTTGGTCAATACGTAAAACCAATTCACACTCAAAATGACAACTGCCCCAAGCCGGATTCCAAGAAATACCGTCATTTAAACCAATCAAGCTACTAGGCGGTTTAATAAATAATATAGGCCTTTCAGGCATAGCATTATTTAATTCTTTGACATGATCGGCGTAACTTCTGCCCACGCAAACGATTTTTGAAGGACGTGTATTCATGAGGCTTCCTTTGTTGTTGCGGCTAATAATTCTAAAAATTTATTTCTTAAATGTATTTTCAAATATGGTTTGATCTGAAACCTGTGCAAAGGCACGCTTTGGTACAATAATTACAGTTTTATTCTTTAGCTCAAGCATGTAGGTCAACTTACCTTTAGCAAAAGTTTGTACATCCGCATACTGCACTACTTGCTTACGGCCATTGGCATATAGCTCAAAATAATCTTGATATAGGTCGATTCCCTGCTCACTCTTTCCAAACTGGTAACGGACAAATTGACGCTTAAATAACATGGGTAAAAGCCAGTAACGCATCAGACCTTGCATCACCAGAAAAAACACGCCTAACCCGACATAATATCGTCCAACACCAGAGAGACCTAAATAAAATCCCCAAATAATAATTGCGATACTAATCGCAGGTGTAAGAAAACGGGTAAATTGCTTTTTCCCAAATGTCACTAATGAAAATCCATCTTGTGACTCTTCTAAATTCAAATAGTAACGTAAAGATAAAGCTGTTTTTTGCTCAGTCATTGCACTGCATCAATACTCAATAAATCGAAACTATTAGAGCATATTCATTTCAGCTTTAAAATGAATCACAGGCTATTTTTTATTTTGTTTAAAAGTGGAGCTTATTTGCAATTGGAGGATCAGTCTACGTTGCATATATAGAACGTAGATTCATATTTTTTGAGCTTATTTCAGTTTTTAAAATTTCTACAATAAGAGCATCACCTTCTTAGTGGAATGTCTCATGTCTTTTTTTGCAAAATTATTTGGCTTAAAGCAAAAAGCAACAGTCTCAAAAGATGTGGTTACCCAAACCACTCAAGAGCTCCCTCTTTTCAATCAGCCAAGCTTTTTAGAATTAATTAAAAAACGTCGTTCTATTTATTCGATCGGGAAAAACTTAAAATATACTCCTTCGGAACTTGAAGGGTTAATTCAAGAGGCAGTCAAACATAGCCCTTCAGCGTTTAATTCTCAATCATCTCGTGTCGTTATTTTATTTAATCAATCTCATCAAAACTTCTGGAATATTGTTTTAGATGTATTAAAAACTATTGTTCCTGCCGGAGCACTAGCAGGAACTGAACAAAAAATTCAAAGTTTTGCAGCGGGCGCTGGTACAGTTTTATTTTTTGAAGACCAAGATGTGATTAAAGGCCTACAAGAGCAATTTGAATTGTATGCTGATAATTTCCCAGTCTGGTCTGAACACTCAACAGCAATTGCACAATTTGCTGTGTGGAACGTATTGGCTGAACAAGGTATCGGAGCTTCATTACAACATTACAATCCAATTATCGATGAGAAAATTAATGCTGCTTTTGATATTCCTGCACAATGGAAACTAAGAGCCCAATTAGTATTTGGTTCAATTGAAGGCGAAGCAGGTGAAAAAGCTTTTATTGAAGACGAAAGCCGTTTTAAAACATTTGGCTAATTTTTTTCCACTTTAAATCACTTAAGAGCTGGTTGCCATGAGCACTAGCTTTTAAATTGAAATAATAAAAAACAGGCACAAAAAAACCGCTATATAGCGGTTAATTCTTCAAGTGGTGCGCTCAGAGAGATTCGAACTCCCGACCCCTTAGTTCGTAGCCAAGTGCTCTATCCAGCTGAGCTATAAGCGCGTACTTGATGTTGCGCATTATACGCATTTTTTAAGGCTTAGGAAGCCTTTTTTCATCTTTCTGTCATCAAACGTTTAGTTCTTAGCCATCACTCTAGTTTACATAGCTTTGTAGCTAAAATTATTGAAACTTTGCTCACCAAAGATGTATCTGAAATATTTTTTTTCAAATAAGTTTTATAGAGTTTTTGAAGCTTTTTGCCATCTATCTAGAAGATAAAGGCTACCATTTTAGTCAACATTATATAAATAATATATTTCTGGTTGAACCTAACCATTATAAGACTGTTTGAAATTTAACTAAGATAATGCTTCAAATAAGTGAAAATATGATTAAAAAAATAATTAGTTAAAATCATATAATATAAAAATTATTATTATTTTTATGTCTAAATTAAATAAATTATTATTTCTTTAAATATTATTTGATAACAAAAAATGTGACTAAAAATACACATTGACAGCTTTTGATATCTAACCAATACTAAATCGCAATTATTGAGATACACATCTCATTAATTATAAAGCGCAATAAATAATACTTACTTAAAAATACAAAATTATATAGGAAATAGACCAACATGTTCTTACTAACAAATCTCGTATCTTCGATATCAAAAATTACTCAAGATTTGGGTAATATTGTATCGGTAAACACAAACGTAAACACAGGTTCCGCTGTTAATGTAAACGTTTCTGATATAAACATTTCTGATGTAAATATCTCTACATCAGGTTTACTCTCTAATGTAATTTCAACGGTAACCAACACCCTGACAACAACCACAACAGGCTTAGTTTCTGATGTGGTTGGCACTGTAACCGGTACTGTCGGTTCTACAAATCCATTAGAAACAGTAACCAATGTTGTGGGTGGTGTAACTGGTGGTATTGATCTTGGAACCTCTCCAATTGCTCCAGTGATTGACGTTGTTCAAGGTGGTATCGACATTCTTCAGGGTGTCGAAAGCCTAAAAACTGAAATCATCAACACAGGTATCGACACTGTTGCTGATACTATCATTGGTGTTCTTCCTCAAACTGAACACCCTGTTTCTGAAATTGCTGATCTTGGCACTCTAACTTTTGAAACTTCTCGCGACACTGTAAATGGCACGCTTGAAGTCATTTCCGATCTAGTGGGTGGAGACATTCAAGGCGCAACTGAGTCTGCTACTGGTGTCGTTGAAACATTAATCACTAATGGTACAACTGCGACAGGTATTGTTACTGACGTTGTCGGAAGCATTACAGATGTCGTTGGCGGTGTAACTGGTGGCGTTGATGGCAACCCGATTGAAGTAATTACTGACATCATCGGCGGTGTAACTGGTGGTGTTAGCGGTAATCCACTTGAAGTAATTACTGACATTATCGGTGGTGTAACTGGTGGTGTTGACGGTAATCCGCTTGAAGTAATTACTGACATTATCGGTGGCGTAACTGGCGGTGTTAGCGGTAATCCGCTTGAAGTTGTGACTGATATTATCGGCGGCGTAACTGGCGGTATCGGTGGCGGCACATCTCCAATCGCTCCAGTGATTGATGTCGTTCAAGGCGGTATTGATATTCTACAAGGTGTAGAGAGCCTAAAAACTGAGATCATCAATACTGGTATCGACACTGTTGCTGATACTATTACTGGTATTCTTCCACAAACTGAATATCCTGTTTCAGACCTAGCTGATCTTGGCAATTTAACTTTCGAAACTTCTCGTGATACAGTAAATGGTGCTCTTGAAACTGTTTCTGATTTAGTCGGTGGTGATATTCAAGGTGCTACTGAATCTGCTACCGGTATTCTAGGCACGCTTATTACAAATGGCACAACAGCTACTGGAATTATTAATAACATTATCGGCGGCGCAACAAGTGGTGATAGCCCACTTGGCGTGGTAACCGACATTATTGGCGGTGTTAGTGGTAACCCTCTTGAAGTCGTAACTGACATCATCGGTGGCGTAACTGGCGGTGTTGACGGCAACCCACTTGAAGTAATTACTGACATTATCGGCGGTGTAACTGGTGGTGTTGACGGTAACCCACTTGAAGTAATTACTGACATCATCGGTGGCGTAACTGGTGGTGTTGATGGTAATCCACTTGAAGTAATTACTGACATTATTGGCGGTGTAACTGGCGGTATCGGTGGTGGAACTTCTCCAATCTCTCCAGTGATTGATGTTGTTCAAGGCGGTATTGATATCCTTCAGGGTGTAGAAAGCTTAAAAACTGAAATTATCAACACTGGCATTGATACAGTTGCAGATACAATTATCAGCATTCTTCCACAAGCAGAACATCCTGTTTCTGAACTTGCAGACCTCGGCACATTAACTTTCGAAACTTCTCGTGACACAGTAAATGGCACGCTTGAAGTCATTTCTGATCTAGTGGGTGGAGACATTCAAGGTGCTACTGAATCTGCTACCGGTATTCTCGATACGCTGATTACAAATGGCACAACTGCTACTGGCTTAGTAACAGAAATCATTGGTGGATTGACAGGAACTATTGGTGGGGTTACTGGTGGAGATAGCTCACTAGGCTTAGTCACTGATTTACTTGGCGGTTTAACTGGTGGCGTAGATGGTGATAGTTCTCTTGGCTTAGTGACCGACCTTCTAGGCGGCTTAACTGGTGGCGTTACTGGCGGTACAGACAACCCTATCGGCATCGTAACAGATATCGTGGGTAGCTTAACGGGCGGTGTGACTGGTGAAGGCGGATTAGATGTTATTTCTAATTTACTAGGTGGATTAACTAGTGGTAGCTTACTCGGTGGTGTAACTTCGACAGTATCAAGCGTAACTAATACAACGCATACTATCGTACCTACATCATTACTTACCGATAACTTCTTAGAAAACTCTTTCAATACTGTTTAATAAGTCATTAAAAGAAAGCCACTAATTACAAGTGGCTTTCTTTATTAATATATCTTTAAATATTAATTCATTTCTTCCCATCTATAATATTTCTTATGCGCCAGCTCTAACATTGCATAATCATTAGGTGTATCACCATAAGCATAAATTGTAGAATACTGAGTTAAATCATATTTGTTTTTTATTCTATTTACTTTTTCTAAATAACCACAATCACCATTAATAAAATCACCCGTCAAAATACCATCACGTATTTCAAGTTGATTACATATAACGTCTAAATCTAAAGATCGGCACCAGCTTTCTAAATAAACACCTAATGATGCAGATACAACAACAACCTGATCACCTTGTTGTTTATGCCAAAGAATACGTTCCAAAGCATTTTGACGCACACAGGTAGGAAGCACCTTTTTAGCAAACTCTTGTCCCATATATTTTAGGGAATTCGCATCATAGCCTACATATCCCACCTGACAGAGTTTAGTTCGGATAGTTTTATCGGTTACCCATCCAAGCTTATAACCCGCTATATAAGGTGCAAGTCGAATACCACCTAGTATTTGAGTTTTTTTATTTAAAGAAAATTTAAGGAATAGACTGAATGTATCGTTATGAGTGATCGTGCCATCAAAATCAAATAAAGCTAGATTCATTTATGATTATCTCTAATATAATTAAAAAGTTATAAATTTAGATTTTTTTAAAATTACTAAAAAACAAGCACAAAAAAACCGCTATAAAAGCGGTTAATTCTTCAAGTTGGTGCGCTCAGAGAGATTCGAACTCCCGACCCCTTAGTTCGTAGCCAAGTGCTCTATCCAGCTGAGCTATGAGCGCGTAACTTGTGTGCCTTTCAGCAATTCGTTCTATTTTACTTGGTGCGCTCAGAGAGATTCGAACTCCCGACCCCTTAGTTCGTAGCCAAGTGCTCTATCCAGCTGAGCTATGAGCGCATTAAGTAAATGGCGGTGAGAGAGGGATTCGAACCCTCGATACCAGTAATAGGTATGCTTCCTTAGCAGGGAAGTGATTTCAGCCACTCATCCACCTCACCGGAACGAGCCGCCATAATACAAACTAAAACCCTATTGTTCAAGTCATCATAGTGAAATTTTCTTGTTTTTTAGTTCAATGAATTATTTTTTAAGCAATTTTCTCATTATTTTCGTCTTTTTTGATCAAACGCTTGTTAAGATAGATATTATTTCTTCATCAAAATACTGTAGTGCATAACACATTATTGCAAACCTAAACGTGCAGTTCGGGTCTGCATGACTTATGCTAAACTTATCTGCCAAGCGTGAAACCAAACGACATGACAAAAAACTGGGCTGACCCCGAAGCGAAAGCTGAAGCTGAACGTTATGACAATCCTATTCCGAGCCGTACTCTTATTTTAGATACATTGGAACAATTGCAGACACCGCAATCTCATGCAGAACTTGTAGATCATTTTAATATTCATGACCAAAAAAGTATTGAAGCTCTAAGTCACCGCTTAAGTGCCATGGTTCGTGACGGTCAAATCATGAAAGACGGGTTTAAATTTCAGTTGGTGGCAGATCAACCAACCTATGAAGCAACTGTTTATATCAATAGTAAAGGTTTAGGTACGGCACATATTGATGATCAAACTGATCTTTTACTTCCTGAACGTGAATTACGTTTAGTATTTAATGGTGACCGAGTTAGAGTGCGCCAGACTTCGGTTGACCGTAAAGGTAAACCTTGGGGCTTTATCACAGAAGTTTTACAACATCGTGTTAAACAATTAATTGGTAAATTGTCGGTTCACGATGGCGAATATTTTATTCAACCCAACAATCCAAATCAGCACCAACCTATTCCTTTAGAAAAAGAACTCGTAACACACGCTAAAGCAAATGTTGGCGATATGCTACGTGTCGCAATAGACAGCTATCCAACTCGTGAAGAGTTTGCAACGGCGCATATTATTCAATCTATGGCCGACAAAGCCGATACAGAAATTATTATTCCACAAACCATTCTTGAATTTGGTTTGCCATATGAGTTTCCAGATCAGGTCTTAAAAGAAGCTGAAAGTTTTAAAGAACCATCCGCTCAAGATCGTGAAGGCCGCATTGATTTACGAGATTTAGCATTAGTTACGATCGATGGTGAAGATGCTCGAGATTTTGACGATGCTGTTTATGCAGAAAAACGTCCAGGGGGCGGTTATCGTGTAGTTGTCGCAATTGCTGATGTTAGCCATTATGTACGCTTAGACTCAGCCCTCAATGAGGAAGCTGAGGAACGTGGTACTTCGGTATACTTCCCGCACTTTGTATTACCAATGCTACCAGAAGCTTTGTCAAACGGCTTGTGTTCTCTGAACCCTCATGTAGACCGTTTATGTATGGTCTGCGACTTGAAACTCTCTCGTACAGGCCGTGTAACTGGTTACGATTTTTATCCGTCGGTTATGCATTCAAAAGCACGTTTGACCTATACACAGGTAGCCCAATATTTTGACGGCGCAACAGATGCGATTCCAAAAGATCGTGATGTTCATAAATCTTTAAATACGCTTTTCCAACTTTATCAGATTTTGAAAAATTTACGTGCCGACCGTCATGCAATGGAATTTGAAACCATTGAAACCTACATGACTTTTGATGAGCTAGGCGGGATTAAAGAGATTTTGCCACGTACACGTAATGAAGCCCATAAGCTCATTGAAGAATGCATGTTACTTGCTAACGTTGCTGCGGCTGAATATGCATTAGAACATGATGTTCCAATGTTATATCGCGTGCATGAAGCTCCTGAATTCTCACGTATTCAGAAAGTAAAAGACTTTGTTAAATTATTGGGTTTACCCTTCCCCGACCAACCAACTCAAGCAGACTATCAAAGAGTAATTGAAGCAACTAAAGATCGTATTGATGCACCGAGTATTCATGCCGTCTTATTACGCTCAATGATGCAAGCTTATTATGGCGCAAAAAATGCAGGGCACTATGGTTTGGCCTATGAAGCTTATACGCATTTCACTTCACCAATCCGTCGTTACCCAGACTTATTGTTACACCGCGCCATTAAAGCACATTTGAAACAAAAGCCTTATCCACTCTCTGGTGCGGCACTAGATGATGCAGGTGAACATTTCTCTCAAACCGAGCGCCGTGCTGATGAAGCATCTCGCAGCGTAACGACTTGGTTGAAATGTCACTACATGCAACAGCATCTAGGTGATGAATTTATTGGCATTGTAAGTGCGGTGACCGAATTTGGTTTATTCGTGACACTGAAAGATCTATATGTCGATGGCATGATTCATATTAGCCAACTCGGCGATGACTTCTTTATTTATGACCAAGCGAGCCAAAATCTAGTAGGTCAAAATCGTGGACAAGTCTTTGGTTTGGGTGATGAAGTTAAAATTCAGGTTGCTGGTGTCAATCTGGAAGAACGTAAAATTGACTTCCAGCTCATTAAGCAAGTTACCCATGCAGGCCGAGTAGTTCGTAGCCGTGCGCCGCGTACGACTAAAACTACTACGCAGGCGACTGAAGAAGTTTTCAGTAAACCAACTGTCAGTAGTGATGGTGAGCGACCTGTTCACAAAAAGAAAGAAAAAAGTAAGCCAAGTTCTTATACCAAGAAATCCGGTAAGAAAACTTCAGCAAAAGCCGAGACTAAATCAGAAAAGGTGAAGAAAAAATCTAAGCCTAAAAAGAAAAAGTCGAATGCAAAATCAAAGGCCGAATAGTTAAAAATAATTATCACAATTAAGAAATAAGTCTCCAATAGGAGGCTTATTTCTTTTTAAAAGGGTTATTTTACACATTAAGCTTGATTTCCGACTTGAGAGGACCTACATCTAATACCATGTTTAAAAAATAATGTGGCTATTAGCAATGACTTTACAGCAAGCGACTTTACCAACTCCGCGTTTTGATCAAATTGAACTAGAAAATTTAAAACAAGACATCCAACAAGCGATTCAAGCAGGTCAGGAATTTTTAAATACTCTTACAGCTGCGCCTACAGATACAGCTCAGCAACTTGCCGTACTTGAGCAAGTCGATACACTTGAAAATAATCTAAGTGAATCATGGGGCGTTTTATCGCATTTAAACGCTGTAATGAGCAATACAGAAACTAGAGAAGTCTATCAATCGTTATTACCAGCATTAAGTGAATATTACACTCAGCTTGGTCAACACACGGCGCTTTATCAAACTTATCAACACATCCATGATGGTCAAAGTTATACGTCTCTTAGCCCAGCCCAACAAAGTGCTATTCGTCTAGCTTTACGTGACTTTAAACTTTCAGGTGTAGCTTTAGAGGGTGAAGAGAAAAAACGTTATGCAGAGATTTCTGCGCGTCTTTCACAGCTTTCTTCTGATTTTTCAAACCACGTACTTGATGCAACACAAGCTTATTTTAAGCCACTTATCGAAGATCAGTTAAAAGGTCTTCCAGAAAGTAATATTGAGTTATTAAAACAGTATGGCAAACAACGTGAACTTGACCAAGCTGTCGCAACCCTAGATTTCCCAGCATATTTTGCAATCATGACTTATGCAGATGACCGTGAATTGCGTGAAGAGCTTTATAAAGCTTATGTGACGCGTGCATCTGATGAGTCTGAACAAACTGAGTTTGATAACAGCAAAATTATGGAAGAAATTTTGAGCCTTCGTCAGGAAATGGCAAAACTACTTGGTTTCAATAACTATGCTGAATATTCTCTTGCAAGCAAAATGGCACCAGACGTAAAAACAGTACATGAGTTTTTGGTTGACCTAGCAGAGCATGCGCGTGCTCCTGCGCTTCAAGAAGTTGCAGAACTTCAAGAAATTGCCAAACAAGATGGTGTTGATGATCTTAAACCTTGGGATACAACTTACTATTCTGAAAAGCTGAAACAGCAACAATTTAATTTATCTCAAGAAGCATTAAAACCTTATTTCCCTGCACCTAAAGTTATTCAGGGATTATTCCAGATTGTGCAGCGTCTATACGGCATTAACATTATTGAAAGACAAGCACCTGTCTGGCATCCAGATGCACGTTATTTTGAATTAGAAGACCAAGGTCAAGTGATTGGTGGCTTCTTCTTTGACATCTATGCACGTATAGGTAAACGTGGTGGCGCATGGATGAACGGCTTCCGCTCGCGCATGCAGACTCTTCATGGTTTACAAAAACCAATTTGCTATATGGTGTGTAATTTTACTCCTCCAGTAGGTGACCAACCTGCTTTATTGACTCATGACGAAGTGATTACTTTGTTCCATGAATTCGGACATGGTTTACATCATATGTTGACCGAAGTAGATAATATCTCGGTTGCAGGAACGCATGGGGTAGCTTGGGATGCAGTAGAACTACCAAGCCAGTTTATGGAATTCTGGTCATGGGATAAAGAAAGTCTAGATGTATTAAGTGAACACATCGATAGTAAACAGACTTTGCCACAAGAATTACTAGATGCTTTATTAAATGCTCGATTCTTCCAATCTGGTATGCAAACTTTACGTCAGCTTGAATTTGCATTGTTTGACTTAACCATTCATACCAAAACGCCTGCCCTGAACAGTGAGCAAATTCAGCAAACGTTAAACGACATTCGTAAGCAGTATGCAGTCGTTCCTACTGTCGACTACAACCGTTTCCAACATAGTTTTAGTCATATTTTTGCTGGTGGTTATGCTGCAGGTTATTACTCTTACAAATGGGCAGAAGTCTTAGCAAGTGATGCATTTGATCGTTTTGAAAATGAAGGTATTTTTAATACTCAAACGGGTAAAGAATTCCGTCAGGCAATTCTAGCTGTGGGAGGAAAAGACACTGCACTTGAGGCATTTGTTAATTTCCGTGGACGCGAGCCTAAAATTGACGCGTTGTTACGTCATCAAGGTTGGACGAATGACAACAAAACCGCTTAAACTATGGGCCTAAATTGATCGTGTGGTTAGGGTGATAAAGATGAAAAAACGTTTCATTGCTGGGGCAAAATGTCCAAAATGTGAAGCCATGGATCGAATTGTCATGCTAACCACCGCAGAAGACGAATGGATTGAATGTATCGAATGCGGTTATAGCGAAAATCGTCCGACTCATGTTGATGAGCCTGAAACGCCTGCTGAACCAGATGAAATTGGGGTGATACAGTTCAAGCCGCGTCGTCACGACTAAAGGTCTTAAATATGCCACTACAAAGAAAACAAAACTCAAAATTATTATGGATTTTAATTGGGGGCTTAAGCATTCTCGTAGTGCTTTTTTTTGCAGCGCAATGGTTTTTTAAAAAAACTGAGTCGTCAGCACCACTGGTTGATCCACAACCTGTCTCGACATCCGCTCCTGCTAAACCAGTTGACCCATTACCAAGTTCTGAACCCTTAGCTGAAAATGCAAGCTCTCAGCAACTTGTCAGTGAAAATGTGCTTAAAGAGCCTATCCCTGCACAAGAGTCTTTAGCAAAAGAAGAAGTATCTAAACTTGAAGATATTCATCGCCAGCTAAAAGATCAGGAAGCAACCTTAAAAGCTCAGCATGCTGATGCTGATCAATTAACTAAACTCAAAGAAGAACAAATTAAATTGCTCGAAGCTCAGCTTAAACAGCAATAGTTTTTCAATAGAATCTAAAAAAGCTGAAGCTATCCATCTTTAGCTTTCTAATGTTAAGAAGAAAATTAGATTTTTATCGAATGCAGAATACTCATATTGTATCATTCAAAAAAACACCCTCTTAAAGAGGGTGTTTTTTAATCAATATATTTACTTCAAATCATTAGATTAGTGATACCAACCGAATAATTTAAAGAAGTAAGGTGCATAAGCAATGATAAGCATTGCAGGCACCATTACAATTAGTGGAAGTACCCATCGCTCGAAGCGGTAGAAGAACGATTTATGGCGAACTTCTGCATCTGCTTCAGATACCTCATCGTCGCCAATTGCTTGCCTAGCTAATAAATGGTTTAGAGCAACGGGCGGAGTAATATAACCAAGTTCAAAACCAATTAAAGCAATCATCCAAAAATGTACGGGATCGATTCCGTATTTGTATGCTACTGGTGCTACGGTCGCTGAAATTAAAATAACGGCACCAAATGGATCCATAATCATACCGACAAATATCATCAGAACTACAATCAGAGAAATCACAACAAATAGACTACTAATATCCGTTGGGAAGGCCTCCATGATTTCAATTCTTTCTAAGAATCCACCAACACTTACAGATAATGCCATAAGGATAACTAATGCACCAATATGTCCTACAGTTTCACTGGTTGCTATATGTAAAGCTGATCGGAAAGAGACCCTTCGTTCAGGATTACGTGGATCATCAACAGGTTTGACTGCCGGAATAGGCTGTGAACCATCTGATGGAACCGTATAGACATTTAAGGTACTGTCCCAATGCCCTACTGGAGCTAATGGAGCAGGTTCTTTACGTAATTTATCGAATAACACCATTAATAATAAAATCACAGGCATCATTACTGGTGCAGTGAACTCATTCAAATCTGTTGCTAAAGCATGCTTGTAAAACAACCAAATTAAAATAAAAATTACAATATATGGAGATACAGGAACAAAAGCACGTAAAGATTTTGGGAAAGCGATTTTTACTGGCGCGATACGGAATTTTTGCTCAGCAAAAAATAAAGAAACTATCAAGAATAAAGTTGATGATAATAAGAATGTATATACCCCATAGTGATATAACATATCTGTTGTGACTTCTTTATTCAAAGATGCAACAACAACTATCAGCAAGCATGGTCGTAACACAACACCCAAAGAACCAGACATAGCTGTGGCTGCCAATGCAAATTGACGGCGACCACCTGCATTCCAGACTTCTTTATAAATAATTGCACCCGCTGCAATAACGAAAATACCTGAAGCTCCTGTATAAGCTGTTGGTAATGCGGCAGCAATTAGAATTAACCAAGTTAGTGTTTCTGGAGCAAGATTCCAAGGTCGAAGGATATTTAAAAATAAATCAACAATGCGTGTCTGTTTAAGTAACATCCCGGCCCAAATAAACAGAGCCAGATTTAAGAATATACTTGAAAACTCAACTAACTGGCCAAGGTAAATCCCCTGCCCCATTGGGTAATCCATAAAGAAAGTAAATGCGACACCAGTGATAATCGCCATATAGGCATAGAGCGGTACGCTTAAGAAAGCAAGCCCAAGATTTCCCCCTTCTTTCGTCGGAGTTGGAGATTTAATCAACTGGAATAAACTGATTAATGTCAAAGTCGCAAATAAAGTAATCCATAACCAATAAATCACTTGCATTTCAATTGCTACGGGCACCCCCGAACCAGTTACCGAATGATATTGGCTAATCGTTGATGATGTTAAAAGACCATTGGCAAATAACATTGCGATTGAATAAACACGAAAATCTATTCTAGTGGCAGGACTGCGTAAACCAATATGATGTGTCTTTAATGTAGCCGTTATTGCCGCTAATACAACCATCACAACTAAAAGCATTGCTCTATTTTCAGTACCAAATTTAAAGAGACCAAAAAAAGAGGTTTCTATCGTTCGATACGTACGGATACTTGGATGCGCATCCATATAAGTGATCGCTTTATCATAGAACTGATATTTTTCATCACATTGTTGCTGCGCTGCGAGTAGTGATGCACGGACATCACTTTCCGATGCCGCACCAAAGAAACTCGCGAAATCATCAGACGCGTTCGCTTTCATTTGTTCTTTTACTTGAGCCTCGATATTTGGATGTCGATCACAAGTTGGCTTTTCAGGCTCAGCACGCAAAAAAGAATATTGCATACCTGTAGCAGGGTCGCCATAAAGACGTTCCCCGATACGTAATAATTGTCCGTGGATCATTTCCCCGGTACCAATAATTAGCGTCATTAATAGCAAAATGAGGATGACGAATGTTGAGATCCATTCGTTCCAGATGTAACCTAGCAGACCTAATCCAGATCTTTTTTCTTGATGTTCTTGCATAAATATTCCAATTTTGTTCTCTCAAATCCCTAAAAAAATAAGGATTTGAGTCATGCAATTTTTCTTGGTCAGGGGTTAAATCCATCCCCCTTCTACCAATCCCTTTATTCAACGATCAAATTTGCATCAAACTTTGTTAATAAAGAATGACTAAAATTTCTTTTTTAACAGTTTGTATTGTCAATGTTTCTTTTTTAATCTCTGGAAAATCCAATAACATCCTCCAAAGATTGCTCCACCAATTGCCCCATATAGATGAGCTTCAGTTAAAACTGGACTCCCTATTAGTTGAGCAGTCCCTGTTTGCCCAAAAGTATTTTCCCATATGAGTTTGGCAATAATTAACCCTAAAACCAGCAAAGCAAAATTTCGCTCTTTACGATATTGCAGATAGACCAAAGCAACCGCTGTATATAGTCCATGTAAGACACCAGACAGACCTGCGTAAGCTTCGATATAAGGTAAATAAAAGTAGAACACCAAACTAATAAAGGGTGGCAACAGCAAAAGTAGACTTAGAAGATGCCATGCTTTTGTATGTGGAAAAATAAAGGGTAAACAAGCGAATGCCATCATATTTAAAAGGAAATGAACCCATCCAACGTGTACCCAATGTGCAGTCCACAAACGCCAGAATTCGCCAAGTAAACTTTCGCGCCAATAAATAAAAGTATCAGGAAACACCTGTAAACATGCAGATATGGAAATGCACACTGCGACCAAAAGCACTTTACTATTCAGTACATGATCCTTCATGGCACACTCCTTGAAATTAAACTTCTTACAATTATTGTAGAACTTAACAATAGACTCGCAAGAAGTTAGTCTTTCAAATATTCTTACTGCGCTGCTGGTGAAGCAGATGAATCCGCAGGAACCTCAGAAGCGGCTCCCCCATCAAACAACTCATCTAGCTCTGCTGCACCTTCATTTTTATCATCCCAGAAATGAGACATACCATTATCTCCGGTACGTACACCAGTATGCTCAGTCCAGTACCGGTCAGAGATACCACGTACAATAAGACCAGCCATACTATCGATTAACTTAAAGTTCGGATTGACAGGTTTGTCATCAGCTTGTGATGCTGCATAGGTTCTTAAGGCATCACGGATTTTTGCATCATCACCGCTTGCTTGAGCAGCCACAGCATATAAGGCATGAGATAGGCGAACACCTTTTTTCTCAGCAATCTGAATTGACTGTTTTAAAGTTTGGTATGGATCAGGTTTCCCTTCATCAGCACCTGGCAATAAAGTCCAGATAACAGCACGCGTTGCGTTAGGTGCGCCCCAGAATTTTTCATTATCTAGACAAACCATGCCACGCTCTACAATAGCAGCGATATCTTTAGGAACATTGACTGCACCGCCTGAGTTAATATCGTTGGTCACAGCCTGAAGACCACTGATCATGCCAAGTAAATAAACAGTTTGATCAGTATCATTACGCATCGTTGGGCAAGAATCACCTAAGTGATATTTATATTTAGATTCCCAACGATCAGCAAATAACTTATAACCCGTATATTGACGTTCAGCAGCAATTGCTGCCCAACGCTTTTGTGCAATACGTGCATCTTGAGCTTCTGTTACTTGACCAGCTTTTGATGCGCGCAAATAACGTAATTCTGCTTCTAAAGCCTGATTTTCCGCACATACGCCTGATGCTGCATACATTAATACTGCAACACGTGTCGGATCTGCACCCATCCCTTTAGTAGACATGATTGCAGGTGTTAACGCACTACCAGTATTACATACCATTTCAGCATCTTGCATTGCCAAAATAGGTGGAACGACGTGCTTTTCCGTAAAACCTAGAGCAACATTTGCTCCGGTTTTCACGACGTATGAACAACCTGATAAAACTGAAGCTGCAAGAAAACTCACCGCCAAACCTTGGCTTATTTTTTGGACTTTAGACATCTTCCTGTCCTCTATGTAATTTGTTTTTTCCTTTTCAGATGTACATTAGCAGATGCATATCTTGAATAAAAGAGTAATTACTCTAATTGTAGCGCTTATACTTTGACACACTTCACAGCAGATAAAATTGACAGTTTTTCGAGGAAACAGAAATTTTAGGCAAAAAAAAGTAGCATTGCGACGGTTCAGCACATGCTACTTATTAACTGGGATAAGCTTTTAACGGCTTATATTATTTTTGTTCTATATAATCCTTAAGTAAAGTTCCTGCTCTTCCTACTACTACAGCCATAACAACTGTAATTAACAGAAACATCCACATTGAAATCTCCATGAGAGACCTCCTTACTACAATCGCACCCAGTTATAAACTGGACACTTGATGAAATTAATCGATTAACCAATTTTAATAATTGACTGATCGACGACCTTGCATCCTCTGTCTCTTAACCTTGTTAAAATTAACTTTGTTAAGATGTTCCCTGAGTAAAGTTCCTGCTCTTCCTATCACCACTGCCAGAATTATGGCAATGACCAAGAACGACCATGTTGGCATCTCCATTTTGAGACCTCCGACACACTTTACGTTGGTGTTTGTACTTTAACCGATCAAATAGTTACCCATAGGTGAAATTGTCAGACAATTGTCTTTCCTTGGCTTTTTTCTATATTTTAATTAGACAATCCGAAGTTTAATAAAGAAAATAATTATTAAGCTTTTGTTTTTTATAATTTTTAAATAAATATACAATTGTAGAATTGTCTAACAATTAATAGAGTTTTTCTAGAACTTTTAATCTTTTCCACTGCTGAATGGGAAGCTGATCGAACCATACAATAGCTATATTCTTAGGAGTCTCTTCAAGATAAATAACTACAAATAACTGATAATCAATTATTTTAGTAATTTCCGCACGGTAAATTTCTTTTTTTGAGAAATATGCAACCGACCATAATTTTTGATCTAAATATTCAATTTGAGATATTTGTGCTTGCTTTAAAAAGAAAATAAAACCAATAAATAGAAGAATGACAGCACATAGCCACCATATCGGCGTTAATAACTGATAAAGCAAGATTGCTAAACCAAAACCAACAAAAAGCTGAAATATTACCGAGATACGGCTATATTTCAGCTCAAAATTTAATTCTTTTATCAAAACATTTTAGCCATGTACATACTGTTTTAGTTTATAAATAAATTCACGTAACTCAGTACGTGGAGGTTCAGAAACTTCCATGAACCAATCTAATAAATCTGGATCTTCTTGATCGACTAACTCTGCAAATAATGCTTTTTCTGCTGGATCAGCTTTTAAATAATAGTTTTTTACATACGGGTCAAAATAGACGTCAATTTCTTTTAAGCCGCGGCGTGCTCGATAAATTACTTTACGTTCTTCCAAGGTCATTTCGTCAGACATTTACGTCCCCATCTGTGTTGATAGTGCGCCTAGTTTACCTGATCACATCCTAAAGATCGCTAAAAATATCAAATTGACCAAATTTATCATCTTATCCGCATAATTGAGCATTCATCACATTGTTAGGCATAAAATGCTTACGTATGTTTAGGGCATAACATCACACCTGAACCAAGGAAGAAATACAAATGCAATCTGGTGCCATCCGTCCTATTCCAAATATGTTACCAAGACAATTATTCAATGAAGAACACGAAGCCTTCCGTGAGACAGTGCGTAAATTCTATGAAAAGGAAGTCGTTCCCAATATAGAGAAATATGAAAAACAGCAACATGTTGACCGAGATCTTTGGAATAAAGCTGGAGAATTAGGTCTTCTTTGCACCACAATGCCAGAGGAATATGGTGGCTCTGGGGTAGATCGCCTATACAGTATGATTCTTATTGAAGAACAAGCGTATGCGATGGACTCAAGTACTGGTTTTTCTCTACATTCCGATATTGTTGCTAATTACGTTAATAATTTTGGTAATGAAGAGCAAAAACAAAAATGGTTACCCAAAATGGCAACTGGAGAAGTTGTTACTGCTATTGCAATGACGGAACCAGGCACTGGTTCAGATTTACAAGCGGTAAGAACCACTGCCGTACTTGATGGTGATGAATATGTCATTAATGGTTCCAAAATTTTTATTACAAATGGCTACTTATGCGACATGGCCGTAGTCGTTTGTAAGACTGGTAATAGTGAGAAAGGTTCGGCGAACTTATCCCTAATTATTGTAGAAGCAGATCGTGCTGGTTTTAGTAAAGGTAAACCTCTAAACAAAATTGGTATGAAAGGCCAAGATACCTGCGAATTATTCTTTGATAACGTTCGCGTTCCTAAAGAAAACCTTTTAGGCATGGAAGGTATGGGCTTTATCATGCTCATGAAAGAATTAGCATGGGAACGAATGTTAGTTGCTATCATTTGTCAGGCAGGTGCTGAAGCAGCATTTGCACATACCGTTCAATATACAAAAGATCGTAAGGCGTTTGGTAAACCTATTGGTGCATTTCAAAATACGCGCTTTAAACTTGCGGAACTCAGAACAGAAATCGATTTCTGTCGTACTTATTTAGATCGTTGTATGGAATTACAACTTGAAGAAAAATTGAGTGTCGAAGCTGCAGCTGCTGCTAAATATAAAATTTCTGATATGTTCTCAAAGATTGTAGATGAATGTCTTCAGTTGCATGGGGGTTATGGCTATATGCTTGAATATCCAATTGCACGTGCATACATTGATCATCGAGCAAATCGAATTTATGCAGGTACAAATGAAATCATGAAAGAATTAATTTCAAGAACACTTTAATACCTTCATAAGAAAAGGGGCATTACGCCCCTTTTCTTATTTCATACAACTTAAGATACTAATTTTGGTTTACGCTCATTCGCATCAGAACGCTTATGAAAATGAAGAATGCCATCTTCAAATTTTGCATTTTTCAGAGACTTTCTATCTTCCAAATAGTTATTAGTCACCTGCCATGGAGCACGCTTACCTTGTTTAGGAAGTTCATGTGCTGCGCGGTTAATATAACCTGAAGATAGTTTACCCATTACAGTATCTTCTTCCATTACAGTCTTATCACCCGATGGAATCACTTCATCATAACTATTTTTGTCCATATAGTTTAATAAGCGACAAATATATTCGGCAGCGATATCTACTTTGAGTGTCCATGAGGCATTCACATAGCCAATAATCATAGCCATATTCGGTACATCACTTAGCATTATGCCGTTATACAGCATATGTTCAGATGAGTTGATTGGTTTCCCATCAAGAGTCGCCTGAACTCCGCCCATAATCTGAACTTGTAGTCCTGTTGCAGAAACAACGATATCAGCATCAAGATGTTTGCCAGATTTAAGTAAAATACCTTTTTCAGTAAATTTCTCGATCTGATCAGTTTCTACGCTCGCTTTGCCTTCACGTAAAATCTTAAACAAGTCACCATCTGGCACTACACATAAACGCTGATCCCAAGGATTGTATGAAGGCGTAAAATGCTTCATATCAACCTTACCTTTAAGCTGCACTTCAATTGCTTTTAAAAGTAAACGACGTACAGTTTTAGGATGTTTCTGAGACAGCGCATAAATAGCGCGCTGCATACCAATGTTGCGAGCACGGGTAAATTTATAAGCTGCCTCTTCAGACATAAATTTACGCGTTTTTTCATAGATAAAATCGATAGAAGGAACACTAGCAATATAGGTTGGTGAACGCTGCAACATGGTCACATGACCTGCTCCACCTTTAGCCATTGCTGGTACTAAAGTAATCGCTGTTGCACCACTACCAATAATAACCACTTTTTTGCCTGTGTAATCTAAGTTTTCAGGCCAATGCTGTGGGTGAATAAGCTGCCCTTTAAATGCTTCTTGATTTGGGAAAGAAGGCGCATAGCCCTGATCATAATTATAGTAACCTGTACAACCGACCACAAAGTTAGCAATCCAAGTCTGCTGTTTTTTATTGCTATCTTCGACTACAACCTGCCATTTTTTTGAAGCCGAATCATAATTAGCAGAAAGTACACGATGACCAAAATGAATTTTTTCTTTTAATTTATATTCATCAATTACTTCACCTAAATATCCTTTAATAGATGCACCATCAGCTAATACATTCGCTTTACACCATGGTTTAAAATTGAAACCAAAAGTAGACATATCTGAATCTGAACGGATACCAGGATAACGGAAAAGATCCCATGTTCCACCAAAAGACTCTCGACGTTCTAAAATCTCGAATTGTCGTTGTGGTGAATTTTTTGATAAATGGGCAGCGACTCCTATTCCTGAAATACCTGCGCCAATGATTAAAATATCAACTTGCTTTTCCATTTTATTTTTATACCCATTGTTGAGAATATAAGTTTATTAAAACACAATTTTGACAATACACAATGTCAAGTTTGACCGTTTATCTACTTTTTTATGTCACTTGAGGACATTTTTATAATTTATTTTGTGAGTAGAAATAAAAAAGACCGGTATAAAACCGGTCTTTTTTGAATAAAATCAATTATTCAGCTGAAGTGTTTACTTCACGATCTACAAGCTCAACGTAAGCCATCGGTGCTGCATCACCAGCACGGAAGCCCGCTTTAAGAACACGTAGATAACCGCCGTTACGTTCTTTGTAACGAGGGCCGAGTACGGTAAATAATTTACCAACAGTTGCAGCATTACGAGTACGAGCAAATGCTAAACGACGATTTGCTACAGTATCGTTTTTTGCTAGAGTGATTAAAGGCTCAGCAACACGACGTAATTCTTTAGCTTTAGGCACAGTTGTTTTGATCAACTCGTGTTCAAATAAAGAATTAGCCAAGTTTTGGAACATCGCTTTACGATGGCTGCTTGTACGGCCTAATTTCACACCACTATTACGATGACGCATGGTGATAGTCCTACTTAATTAACGGCTACGATAGGCAAAACGGTCGTCCATACGAAGACTAGCTGGTGGCCAGTTTTCAAGACGCATACCGAGTTGTAAGCCTTTCGACGCCAAAACATCTTTGATCTCTGTTAACGATTTTTTACCAAGGTTAGGAGTTTTTAACAACTCAACTTCAGTACGTTGAACAAGATCACCAATGTAGTAAATATTTTCTGCTTTCAAACAGTTAGCAGAACGAACAGTAAGCTCTAGATCATCTACTGGGCGAAGCAAGATTGGGTCAACTTCTTCACGAGGCTCTTGAGCAACTGGAGTTTGGTCTTTCTGAAGATCAACAAAAATTGCAATTTGTTGTTGCAAGATTGTTGCCGCTTTACGGATTGCTTCTTCAGGATCAACCGTTCCATTTGTTTCGAGGTCGATTACCAGTTTATCTAAGTCGGTACGTTGTTCTACACGCGCATTTTCAACGGTGTAAGAAACACGCTTAATTGGGCTATAAGAAGCATCTAATTGCAAACGACCAACAGGACGTGTTTCGCCTTCAGGGAAACGAGAATCAGATGTTTCATAACCACGACCTTGAGCAACTTTCAAGCGCATTTTTAATGAGCCTGAAGCACTTAAAGTACCGATTAAATGTTCTGGGTTAACCACTTCAACATTATGAGGTAAACGAAGGTCAGCAGCAGTAATATCGCCAGGACCTTGTTTCTCTAATGTTAAATATGCTTCATTTTGATCGAACAGCTTAATAGACAATCCTTTTAGGTTCAGCAAGAGCTCGACGATGTCCTGCTGCAAGCCTTCTAAAGTACTGTACTCGTGCTCGACACCTTCTATCTCAACTTCAACCACAGCAGCGCCAGGTAAAGAAGACAATAGAATGCGACGTAAAGCATTACCTAGAGTGTGGCCAAAACCACGCTCTAAAGGTTCTAGAATCACTTTTGCCGAGGTCCCGCTTACCGCTTCGACCTTGATCGCTTGCGGAGTTAGAAACTCGTTTGCAGTACGCGTCATTATTGCTACCTCAAGGATTATTTAGAATACAATTCTACAATCAAGCTTTCGTTGATTTCAGCAGGTAAATCAGAACGATCTGGTGCAGCTTTAAACGTACCTTCAAGCTTAGAATGATCAACTTCGATCCAAGCTGGAATACCACGTTGTGCAGCTAACTCAATCGCGTTTTTAATACGCAATTGTTGTTTAGCACCTTCGTGAACCGCAATTACATCACCAGCTTTAACTTGAATAGATGCGATGTTTACACGACGACCATTCAAAGTAATGCTACGGTGACTTACTAACTGACGAGCTTCTGCACGTGTAGAACCAAAACCCATGCGATAAACAACGTTATCAAGACGGCTTTCAAGCAATTTCAACAAGTTCTCACCTGTTGCGCCTTTAACACGAGCTGCTTCTTTATAGTAGTTACTAAATTGACGTTCTAACACACCGTAAATACGACGGACTTTTTGTTTTTCACGTAATTGTAGTGAATACTCAGATTGCTTACCACCGCGTGCCTGACCATGTTGACCAGGTGCTTTGTTAGCTTTTTTAGTTTTGACGTCAAATGGTTTAACGCCAGATTTAAGTTGCAGGTCTGTCCCTTCGCGGCGAGAGAGTTTGCATTTTGGACCAATATAACGAGCCATGAATGTTTCTCCTTACACGCGACGTTTTTTAGGTGGACGGCAACCGTTGTGAGGAATTGGAGTCACATCGGTAATGCTGTTAATCTTATAACCCACTGCGCCTAATGCACGAACCGCAGACTCACGACCTGGACCAGGACCTTTTACAAGGACATCCAGATTTTTCAAACCGTAATCTAAAGCTGCTTTACCAGCAACTTCAGCAGCTACCTGAGCAGCAAACGGAGTTGATTTACGTGAACCACGGAAGCCTTGTCCACCTGAGGTGGCCCAAGCCAATGCATTACCTTGACGATCAGTAATCGTAACAATGGTGTTATTAAAAGACGCGTGAATGTGTGCAACACCTTCAGAGACGGTACGAGTGACCTTCTTGCGTGTGCGAGTATCTTTAGCCATCTTTTAGCTTCCAGAAATCTTACTTTTTAATCGGTTTGCGCGGACCTTTACGGGTACGTGCGTTAGTTTTGGTGCGTTGACCACGGACAGGCAAGCTGCGACGATGGCGAAGGCCGCGGTAGCAACCCAAATCCATTAAACGTTTAATGTTCATGGAAATTTCGCGACGTAAGTCACCTTCGGTAGGAACCTTAGCAACTTCTGCACGAATCGCATCAAGCTGAGCATCGTCCAACTCACGGATCTTAGTAGTTTCAGTAATACCAACTGTAGCTAAGATATTCTTAGCAGTGTGGCGACCGATACCAAAGATGTAAGTGAGGGAGATAACAGCATGCTTGTTATCCGGAATGTTTACACCGGCAATACGAGCCATTCACTTTCTCCAAAAAGGCAGTAGAGATAATCAACCGCCCCACAAAAATCTTGAGGGGCGGATATTAACCCAATTCGCCTACTGAAATCAACAGGTCTTGATTAGATTAACCTTGACGCTGCTTATGACGAGGTTCTGCGCTACAAATTACGCGAATAACCCCATTACGACGGATAACTTTACAGCTACCACAAATTTTCTTTACAGAAGCTTGTACTTTCATGATGAAACCTCTAAGTGCGCTTATCCCTTAGGATGAGCAGTCGTTTTTCTCATTAATGTTTGATTATCATATTGATGAGATGTTAAATGCGCTTGTAGCTGAGCCATAAAGTCCATAACCACGACAACTACGATCAATAATGAGGTACCACCCAAATAGAATGGAATCCCAAAAGAACTTTGTAGAATCATTGGCATTAAACAAATGACCGTAATATAAATCGCACCAATAAACGTCAAACGATTAAGAATATGATCTAAGTAACGAGCAGTTTGCTCACCTGGGCGAATACCAGGCACATAAGCTCCGCTGCGTTTTAGATTTTCTGATACTTCCTTAGGGCTAAATACTAAAGCCGTATAAAAGTAACAGAAAAAGATAATTAACGCACCAAAGAGCACCAAATACAAAGGCTGTCCAGGCGACAATACTAAAGCTAAATCTTGTAAGCTGCTTTTAATAAAACCAGCATTTGGATCTGCACTTCCCACCCATTGACCAAGACTTGCTGGGAACAAGAGTAAAGAACTTGCAAAAATAGCAGGAATAACACCAGCCATATTAATTTTTAATGGCAAATGCGTCTGCTGTGCTGTAAATATACGACGCCCCTGTTGCTTTTGCGCATAGTTTACTGGAATGCGACGTTGTGCTTTTTCAATAAACACAATAGCTGCCAATACACCTAGAGACAAAAGACCAAAGATTACAAGACCAATCAAACTTGTCTGACCATTATCTACAGAAGAGATAGATTGCATAATTAAATTAGGCAAACCAGCAACAATACCTGCAAAAATAATCATTGAGATACCGTTACCAATACCTCTTTCTGTGATCTGTTCACCTAGCCACATTAGGAACATTGTTCCCGCAACCAAAGAAGTAACAGCTGGTACGTAAAATGCGAGGCCATTTGTCAAAGTAATACCTTGACCAATTAAGCCAGCACACATACCAACAGCCTGAACCACAGCAAGTAGTAATGTACCTTGACGCGTATACTGATTAATTTTACGCTTACCTTGCTCACCTTCCTTTTTCAAGGCTTCAAGTGATGGAATTACAGTAGACATTAACTGCACAATAATTGACGCAGAAATGTACGGCATAATCCCTAAAGCAAGAATAGACATTCGCTCTAAAGCACCGCCAGAAAACATATTGAATAGCCCAAGAATAGTTCCTTGGTTCGCATGAAATAAATTTTCTAACGCAGCATTATTAATGCCTGGTACTGGAATATGCGCTCCTAGTCGAAAGACCAGCAATGCACCGATTAGAAAACTCATCCGGCGAATAATTTCACGGTATTTCACGTGAAATGGCTGACCTTTCATCATGTTGACATGACCTGAAGAACTAGGAGACATAGACACTCGAGATTACTCCTCGACTTTACCGCCAGCTGCTTCAATCGCAGCTTTAGCGCCTTTAGTCAATGCAACACCTTGAACAGTGAATGCACGAGTGATTTCACCAGAAAGTACGATACGAGCACGAATTTGGTCACGACGAACAACATTCGCAGCTTTCAAAGTTTCTAGGCTAACGATGTCGCCTTCAACTTTGCTTAACTCAGATAAACGTACTTCAGCAGTTTTTAAAGCGATTTGGCTAGTGAAACCGAATTTAGGTAAACGACGATAAATCGCAGTTTGACCGCCTTCAAAGCCTGGACGAACGCCACCACTTTTACGTGATTTTTGACCTTTGACACCACGGCCACCAGTCTTACCAACGCCAGAACCGATACCACGGCCTAAACGACGGTGTTCACGTTTTGCACCTTCTGCAGGCGCAAGTTCATTTAAACGCAGAGTCATGGCTTATTCCTCTACACTAACCATATAGTAGACTTTGTTGATCATACCGCGGTTAGAAGGCGTATCTTGCACTTCTACAGTATGACCAATACGACGCAGACCTAAACCTTGTAAGCAAAGCTTGTGATTTTTCAAGCGATGTGAAGAAGATTTAGTCTGGGTAACTTTAATCGTTTTCATGATTGATTACCCTTGAATTTCTTCTACTGATTTACCACGTTTCGCAGCGACTTTCTCAGGAGAAGTCATATCACGCAAACCTTTGAAAGTTGCGTTTACTACGTTTGCAGCATTAGTAGAACCATAACATTTAGCAAGTACGTTATGTACACCTGCAGCTTCTAGAACGGCACGCATAGCGCCACCAGCGATTACGCCAGTACCTTCAGAAGCAGGTTGCATATATACACGGCTTGCACCATGACGAGCATTCACAGGGTGTTGTAAAGTAGTACCTGCAAGGTCTACAGTAATCATGTTGCGACGTGCAGCTTCAAGTGCTTTAGAAATAGCAGCTGGAACTTCACGAGCTTTACCACGACCAAAACCAACACGACCATTACCATCACCCACAACAGTTAATGCTGTGAAAGAGAAGATACGACCACCCTTAACAACTTTGGCTACACGATCAACGGCAACCAGCTTTTCAACAAGACCTTCGTTTTGTTCAACTTTAGCCATGATTAGAACTCCAAGCCGTTTTCACGAGCAGCATCAGCCAAGGCTTTGATACGACCATGATATTTAAAACCAGAACGGTCAAATGCAACTTTAGTTACACCAGCTGCTTTCGCACGCTCTGCGATTAAAGCGCCTACTTTAGTAGCCGCATCTACATTACCTGTAGTACCGCTACGTAAAGATGCATCCAAAGTTGAAGCTTGCGCTAAAACTTTGCCACCATCTGCTGAAATAACTTGAGCATAGATGTGACGCGGAGTGCGGTTTACACACAAACGAGTCGCACCCAATGCACGAATGTGCAAGCGTGTGCTTTTCGCACGACGCAAACGGGATTGTTTCTTTTCGTTCATAAGAACCTCGCGCCTTATTTCTTCTTAGCTTCTTTACGAAGAATGACTTCATCCGAATAACGAACACCTTTACCTTTATATGGTTCAGGAGAACGATATGCACGGATTTCTGCCGCTACTTGACCTAACAACTGCTTGTTTGCTGATTTCAAAATGATTTCAGTAGCAGTTGGAGTTTCCGCTGTTACACCTTCAGGTAAAGCGTAGTCAATTGGGTGTGAAAAACCAAGGTTAAGGTTTACAACAGTACCTTTAACCGCAGCTTTATAACCAACACCAACTAGCTGCAACTTACGTTCGAAGCCTTCACTAACCCCTTTAACAAGGTTATTCAATACAGCGCGAGCAGTACCAGCTTGCATCCAAGCATCTTTCGATTCTTTAACTGGAGCAAGTTGAAGTTTACCTTCTTCCTGTTTTAGCTCGACCAGCGCATGCAGGTTGAAAGACAATGTACCTTTGCTGCCTTTCACTTCGACCTGCCGGCCGTTCTGAGTAACTGCTACACCATTAGGTACAGTTACTGGGGCTTTAGCCACACGAGACATGAGGAATCACCTATTAAGAAACAAAAGCAATAACTTCACCACCAACGCCCGCAGCACGTGCAGCGCGATCAGTCATGATGCCTTTGCTTGTAGAAACAATTGCAATACCTAAACCTTGCTTAACGCTTGGAAGTTTATCTTTACCACGGTATTGGCGAAGACCTGGACGGCTTACGCGCTTAACCATTTCGATAACTGGTTTGCCTTCGAAATATTTTAAAGTAATTGTCAAAGTAGATTTTGTCTCTTCTTGAGCAACTTCCACATTTGAAATATAACCTTCTTGTTGAAGTACGTTTGCAATTGCAACTTTCAACTTAGAAGAAGGCATAGAAACAGTTTGTTTCTTAGCCATTTGTGCGTTACGAACACGTGTTAGCATGTCGGCAACGGTATCTTGCATACTCATTTAGTCGCTCCTTACCAGCTTGCCTTAACAACGCCTGGTACATCACCCTGCATTACTGTGTCACGTAATTTGTTACGGCTTAAACCGAACTTACGGAAGTAACCATGAGGACGACCAGTTAAACCACAACGGTTACGAAGACGTACCGGAGATGCATTACGTGGCAATGCTTGTAACTTTAACATCGCTTCGAAACGCTCTTCTTCACTTGCATTTACGTTTGCAATCGTAGCTTTTAATTCAGCACGTTTTGCAGCGTATTTAGCAACTGTTTTTTCGCGTTTCAATTCGCGATTAATCATACCTTTCTTAGCCATATCGACCTCTTATTTGAACGGGAAGCCGAATGCACGCATAAGCGCACGGCCTTCGTCATCGGTGCGAGCAGTCGTAGTAATAGTAATATCCATACCACGAATACGATCAATCTTATCGAAATCGATTTCAGGGAAAACGATTTGCTCTTTCAAACCCATTGAGTAGTTACCACGACCGTCAAATGATTTCGAAGAGAAACCACGGAAGTCACGGATACGAGGGATTGCGATTGAGATCAAACGGTCCAAGAATTCGTACATTTGGTCGCCACGTAAAGTAACTTTACAACCAATTGGCCAACCATCACGGATTTTGAAACCAGCGATAGATTTACGAGCAAGTGTAATTACTGGTTTTTGACCAGCAATTAATTGCATGTCGACTACAGCGCCATCTAATAATTTCTTATCAGTTGCAGCTGCGCCTACACCCATGTTTAGGGTAATTTTTGTGATGCGTGGAATTTCCATCACGTTCTTAATGCTAAGTTCTTCTTGTAACTTTGCTTTAAGTTCATCATTGTAACGTGCTTTAAGTCTGGCCATTGCCTTTTCAACCTATTACTTCGCTACCGCCACTGATTCACCATTTGATTTATAAACGCGAGTTTTCACGCCATCAATCACTTGGTAACCAACACGGTCAGCCTTCTGGGTTGTAGCATTTAAAATTGCCACGTTTGAAATATGAAGCGAAGCTTCTTGAGTAACGATACCGCCTTCAGCGCCAGTTACACGATTCGGCTTTTGATGCTTCTTCACTAAGTTAAGGCCTTCAACCTTAACGCGGTCTTCAGAAACAGACAATACAGTACCCTGTTTGCCTTTTTCTTTACCTGCGATCACGATAACTTGATCGCCTTTTTTAATCTTAGCCATGATTGCCTCTTATAGAACTTCAGGAGCCAATGAAATGATTTTCATGAACTGTTCAGTACGAAGTTCACGAGTCACTGGTCCGAAGATACGAGTAGCAATCGGAGCTTTGTTGTTGTTCAGGATAACTGCAGCATTATCATCAAAACGGATCACAGAACCATCTGGACGACGAATGCCGAATTTAGTACGAACTACAACCGCATTCATCACGTCACCTTTTTTAACACGTGCGCGTGGGATTGCTTCTTTTACAGTAACTTTAATAATGTCGCCAACAGAAGCATAACGACGATGTGAACCACCAAGTACTTTAATACATTGTACGCGGCGAGCACCACTGTTGTCTGCTACGTCGAGCATAGTTTCGGTTTGAATCATTGCCCTACTCCAAAACCGAGCATCACCGGTCACAATTTCGAAAGGCTCAAAGAGTACTCGAAATTGACCGATGATGCAACAAGAACGTCGAATTACTCAGCAGCTGCTTCAACTACTTCCACTAAAGTCCAAGCTTTAGTTTTAGAAATTGGGCGGCTTTCTTTAATGGTCACAACATCGCCAAGCTTAGCAACATTGTTTTCATCATGAGCGTGTAACTTAGTTGAACGGCGAATTGACTTGCCATACAACGGGTGTTGAACGCGGCGTTCGATAAGAACAACAATAGACTTGTCCATTTTGTCGCTTACTACTTTGCCGGTTAACGTGCGGACTGTTTTTTCACTCATTGTCCGTTCCCCTGTTTTTCGGTAAGGAGTGTCTTAATACGAGCAATTGTCTTACGAGCAACTTGCACTTCATGCGATTTACCCAACTGACCAGTTGCTTTCGCCATACGAAGACGGAATTGGTTAAGCTGTTGCTCATCGAGCAAAGCTTTCAACTCTTCTACCGATTTTTCACGTAGATCTTTAGTTTTCATTACATTACCGTCCGAGTCACGATAGTGGTTTTAAACGGAAGTTTAGCAGCAGCTAAAGCAAATGCTTCGCGCGCCAATTCTTCGTTCACACCTTCAATTTCGTACAGGATCTTACCTGGTTGGATCTGGCAAACCCAGTACTCCACGCTACCCTTACCTTTACCCATACGCACTTCAAGAGGCTTTTGAGTGATTGGCTTATCCGGGAATACGCGAATAAAGATTTTACCACCACGCTTAATACGGCGGCTAATAGTACGACGTGCAGCTTCAATCTGACGAGCAGTCATACGACCACGTTCAGTTGCTTTAATTGCAATCGAACCAAATGATACTGTACTACCACGATGCGCTAGACCAGTATTACGGCCTTTGTGCACCTTACGGAATTTGGTACGTTTAGGTTGCAACATGGATTATTCTCCCTTGTCAGCAGCACGGTCACCGCGACGACCACGACGCTCTTGACCTTCACCACGACCACGACCACGTTTAGCTGGACGATCTTCAGCAGGAGCAGGGTTCATGACTTGTTTCATGCCACCTAAAATCTCTCCACGGAAAATCCAAACTTTAACACCAATCGTACCGTAAGTTGTTTCTGCACGCATAGTTGCATAGTCAATGTCTGCACGCAATGTATGTAAAGGTACACGACCTTCACGATACCATTCTGTACGAGCAATCTCTGCACCACCTAAACGGCCAGACACTTCAACTTTGATACCTTTAGCACCAGCACGCATAGTGTTTTGAACCGCACGTTTCATAGCACGACGGAACATTACACGCTTTTCTAATTGAGAAGCGATTGCTTCAGCAACTAAACGCGCATCTAAGTCTGGGCGATCAATTTCGTTGATACTTACTTGCGCTGGAACACCCATAATACTGGTAAGTTCGCGCTGTAATTTTTCAATATCTTCGCCTTTTTTACCGATTACGATACCAGGACGAGCTGTGCTAATAGTTACTTTAGCAGCGCCTGATGGACGTTCGATAAGAATGTTGCTTACCATCGCATTCTTAAGTTTTTTAGTTAAAAACTCACGAACTTGAAGATCTTTAAGCAAGTATTCAGCGTATTGTTTCGGATTCGCATACCAGTTAGCGTTATGACGTTTCACAACACCTAGGCGGATACCGATTGGATGAACCTTCTGACCCATATCAAACCCCTACCTTAACGGTGATGTGACAAGTACGCTTAGTAATACGATCTGCACGGCCTTTAGCACGTGGCATAATACGTTTAAGGCTCATGCCTTCGTCAACGTAAATCGTAGAAACTTTAAGATCGTCAACATCTAAACTGTTATTGTGTTCAGCGTTTGCAATCGCAGATTCCAATGCTTTTTTTACTAAAACAGCAGCTTTTTTATTACTGAAGTTTAAGATATTTAAAGCATGCGCAACAGATTTGCCGCGAATAAGATCTGCAACCAAACGTGCTTTCTGTGCCGAGATAGCGGCACCGCGTAATTTAGCAGTTACTTCCATCATGACACCTATTAACGTTTAGATTTCTTGTCAACACCGTGACCACGATAGGTACGAGTTGGCGCGAATTCACCGAGTTTATGACCAACCATATGCTCAGTAACAATTACTGGAACGTGGTTACGACCATTATGAACAGAAATTGTTAAACCAACAAAATCCGGAAGGATCATCGAACGACGAGACCAAGTTTTAATCGGCTTGCGAGAGTTACTAGCAACAGCCGCTTCAACCTTAGCGAACAAGTGCGCATCGACGAATGGGCCTTTTTTCAGAGAACGAGGCATTAGTCAGATTCCTTTACTTGACGCGACGGTCGCGAATAATCATCTTAGTCGTACGCTTATTGGTACGTGTCTTGTACCCTTTAGCTTTTTGACCCCATGGGCTTACAGGTTGAATACCTTTGTTACGCCCTTCACCACCACCGTGCGGGTGATCAATCGGGTTCATCGCCATACCACGTACGGTAGGACGAACACCACGCCAGCGCGAAGCACCAGCTTTACCCAATGAACGAAGGTTGTTTTCTTGGTTAGAAACTTCACCAATTACAGCGCGGCATTCAACATGTACTTTACGCATTTCGCCTGAACGAAGACGAATGATTGCGTAAGAACCATCACGACCCAACAACTGAACAGATGCACCAGCAGAACGTGCTAATTGCGCGCCCTTACCAATTTTAAGTTCAACGTTATGAAGTGTAGAACCAATCGGCATATTACGAAGTGGCAAGCAGTTACCTGGACGAATTGGAGCATCGTTACCAGATTGTACTTTATCGCCAGCACGTAAGCCTTTAGGTGCGATGATATAACGACGCTCACCATCAGCATATTTCAACAAAGCAATATGTGCTGTACGGTTTGGATCGTATTCAATACGCTCTACAACAGCTGGGATGCTGTCTTTGTTACGTTTGAAGTCAACGATACGGTAGTGTTGTTTATGACCACCACCAACGTGACGAGTAGTAATGTGACCGTTGTTATTACGACCACCAGTACGTTTTTTAGCTTCAACCAACGGTGCGTAAGGAGCGCCTTTGTGAAGATGGTCATGAACCACTTTCTCTACAAAGCGACGTCCTGGAGACGTTGGCTTACATTTTTGAATCGGCATAATTTTCGTCCTTATTCCGCTGCGCTTTCAGCGGTATCGCCCAAGTCAGCCATTTCAACATCTTGGCCAGCTTTCAGGGTGACGTATGCTTTTTTAACATCAGAACGGCGTCCCAATGTACGACCAAAGCGCTTAGTCTTACCTTTAGTAATAGTTGTGTTAACTTTAACAACTTCTACACCAAAAAGTTTTTCAACTGCTTTTTTGATTTCAAGCTTAGTAGCATTGATGTCTACTTTAAATACTTGAACACCAACAGTATCACCTAATACTTGTGCCTTTTCTGAGAAGACTGGTCCTTTTAGGACTTGATAGATACGTTCGTTGTTCATCCGAGTTCTACCTCAATTTTCTTAGCAGCAGCTACAGACATCACAACTTTATCAAACGCGATCAAGCTTACAGGATCGATTGCAGTTGCATCTACCACATCTACATGCGGAAGGTTGCGTGCTGCAAGATATAAGTTCTCATCTACAGCGTCAGTAACGATTAATGCACGAGCAGCATTTAAGTCGTTAAGCTTTGCAAGCAATTCTTTAGTTTTTGGAGCCGCAACAGCAAACTCTTCAACCAATACAAGACGATCTTGGCGAACAAGTTCAGCTAAGATACATTGCATTGCACCGCGGTACATCTTACGGTTTACTTTTTGAGACCAATCTTGTGGACGAGCAGCAAAAGTTTTACCACCGCCAACCCAGATAGGGCTACGAATAGAACCCGCACGAGCACGACCAGTACCTTTTTGACGGAATGGCTTTTTACCACCGCCAGAAACGTCTGCACGTGATTTCTGAGCACGAGTACCTTGACGACCACCTGCTAAGTAAGCAGTAACAACTTGGTGTACAAGAGCTTCGTTAAATTCACGTCCGAAAGCAACTTCAGACAATTCAACAGCAGAGCCGGAAACAGTTTTCAAATTCACGGTATTTCCCCTCAGGCCTTGATGGTAGGACGTACAATCACGTCACCGCCAGTTGCACCAGGAATTGCACCTTTAACAACTAAAACAGAACGTTCAGCGTCAATAGATACGATTTCAAGACCTTGTACTGTTACGCGTTCGTCACCTAAGTGACCAGCCATTTTCTTGCCTTTGAACACGCGCCCAGGAGTCTGGTTTTGACCTGTAGAACCTAATACACGGTGAGAAACTGAGTTACCGTGAGTAGCGTCTTGAGTACGGAAGTTCCAACGTTTAACACCACCTTGGAAACCTTTACCTTTTGATTGACCAGTTACGTCAACAATTTGACCAACTGCGAACAAATCAACGCCAATAGTACCGCCAACTTCACGGCCTTCAAGCTCAGCTTCAGTAACACGGAACTCTTTAACTAAACGACCAGCAGCAACACCAGCTTTCGCGAAGTGACCTTTCTGAGCGCTAGTTACGCGAGATTCGCGACGTTCACCAGTAGTTACTTGAACAGCTTGATAACCATCAGTTTCAAGTGTTTTGATTTGCGTAATGCGGTTTGGATCGACTTCGATGACTGTAACAGGTACAGAAACACCTGCATCTGTAAAGATGCGAGTCATACCACATTTGCGACCGACTAAACCAATAGCCATGTGCATAAACCTCTAAAAAAGCGGCCTAATTAACTTAGAAGTTAATCAACCGAAAGCCTTAACCCAAAGCGATCTGAACATCAACACCAGCCGCAAGATCTAATTTCATCAATGCATCAACAGTTTTATCTGTAGGTTGAACGATGTCGATCAAACGTTTATAGGTGCGGATTTCGTACTGGTCACGCGCATCTTTGTTAACGTGCGGTGAAGTAAGAACGTTGAAGCGTTCGATGCGAGTAGGCATCGGAATTGGACCACAAACTTGTGCGCCAGTACGCTTAGCGGTTTCTACGATCTCTTGAGCAGATTGATCAATCAGACGATGATCAAAAGACTTCAAACGGATACGAATTCTCTGGTTAGACATACCAGTAAACTCCAAGCCAAACATATAAAGAATCACCTTTGACGCATCTCACCCATTGGTAAGTGTCAAAGGCAGTGAAAATCACTAAGGTCATGATCGATGCCACGACTGTAATGCACATTTACTACTTTCTTCGCAGTAAATGCCCCTCCTTTTGAGGGTCGCCCATTATAACGATTGTTTAAGTCTTATGCAATTCTCTTTTTCTATTTTTTGTTCAAAACACACTTTAACCTAGTATTCTCAACTCACTCTAGGCGTTTATGACAAATTCAATCGCTTTATTTAAGAGTTGATTACCTTGTTCAAATTTTTGTGCTTCTGAATATTGTAGTTCACTCACAGGCTGCACATATTCTCCATTAAAAATAGATAGCTCTTCTTCATTTTCAAGTAAGAGTTCTAAAGCTGCCGGTGTCATTTCTGGATGAAATTGAAAACCCAGCACATTTTTTCCAATTTGATACATCTGATTACGACAAGCTATATTCTCGGCTAAGTGTATGGCACCTTTGGGTATTTCAAATGTTTCGCTATGCCACTGCATCACCTTTATCTTTTCAGGCAATGGAAAACTGTCTTGAGGTAAATTTGCCACCCTCCGAACTGTCGACCAGCCAAGTTCCTGATAGCGGTTTCGACTGACTGCGGCGCCTAGTGCATTAGCAATTAGCTGCCCACCCAAACAGAGACCTATAGCAGGCTTTCCTGCTGCTAAATAACGACGCAACCATCTTTTCTCTATCTTAAGCCATGGATAATTCGCTTCATCATTTACACTCATGGTGCCACCCATGACTAATAATAAGTCAACCTCATCAATTTGTGGTAAAGCTTCTATTTCAAGTGACCGATCAACAGGAAGTGCAAAAAACTCCGTAGAACTAATAGTCGCGTGGTGAGCTTTTAAAAATGAATAACAACTCCCAAACCCCTCACCCGCGATATGTTGAAAATAATGAACTCTTAAATGCGACTTCATGCGCTTAAACCTATTGTTGTTAGAATGTTGTAGTGGTCTTTGCAAAAATAAAGCCAAGTTTTTGTTTTATAGGTCTACTGTAACGAAACCTCTTACAAAACTTTATAAATCTAGCGAAGAGTTTAAATTTCTCTTAATCTAACTTTATCATTTAAAACATAACGCACTATGAAAAAGCATAACGATTTCCAGACTCGCCTCATTCATGCCCCAAGAAAGGCTCCGCAATTCATTGAAACAGTGCAACCTCCCTTATTTCGCGCATCAACCATTATTTTCAAATCAACTTCGCACCTTTTTGATCGCCACTGGACTGACAAATATGACTATAGCTATGGAACACATGGCACCCCCACTACCTTCACCCTAGGCGACAATATTGCACAAATTGAAGGTGGTTTGCATTGTTTGCTTGCACCGAGTGGCCTATCCGCAATTAATATTGTGAATTCAGCATTTTTAAGCACTAATGATGAAGTATGGGTCCCAGACAATATATATGGACCAAATCTAGAACACTTAACCTACCTACAAAGTCAATATGGCATTATTGTTAAAGTATATAACCCCATTGACGCTGCAAGTTTTCAACCCACCGAAAGAAGTAAACTATTATGGTTGGAGGCTGCAGGTTCGGTTACTTTAGAATTCCCTGATCTTAAAAATCTAGTCAAGAAAGCTAAAAAACATGGTGTATTGACTGCTCTAGATAACACTTGGGGAGCTGGGCTTGCGTTTAATGCTTTTAATTTTTCTGATGAACATCTATCAGTCGATTTAACCGTTCATGCACTCACAAAATATCCAAGTGGTGGTGGTGACATCTTAATGGGTAGCATTGTAACTCATGATGAGAAACTTCATCACAGCTTATTCCGTACCCACGCCATTTTAGGTATTGCAGTTTCAGGAGATGATGCGGCTCAAGTTCAGCGCAGTCTTGCTCATATGTCTTTACGCTATGAACAACAATCAGCCAATGCTCAAACTTTACTTAAGTGGCTAAAGGACCAACGCCAATTTGCACAAGTTCTACACCCAAGTGATGAATCCTCACCAGGCCATCAATATTGGCAAGAAATATGCACAACTGGTCAAAGTGCAGGCTTAGTGAGTGTTATTTTTAAACCTGAATATGACATTACAGCAGTACGTCGTTTCTGCGATGCATTAGAGTTATTTAAGCTTGGCTTTAGCTGGGGTGGACCCATTAGCCTGATTATGCTTTATGATTTAAAAATGATGAGAAAACTTGAAAATACACATTTACAACAAGGATTATTGGTTCGATTCTGTATAGGACTAGAAGATCCGCAAGATTTGATACAAGATATCGAAAACGCATTGAAACAACTGTAAAACGACAACATTATAGTGACTCAAACCATAGGATAAAAATATATGGGTACACCGATTGTTATTGCTAAAAATATTAATGACACATCAAAAGAAATTGTTTTACTCCCCCAGTTTGCTAACCGTCATGGGCTTATTGCAGGTGCCACAGGTACAGGTAAAACAGTTACGTTAAAAGTTCTAGCAGAGAGTTTCTCTCGAATCGGCGTGCCGGTATTTCTTGCCGATGCTAAAGGCGATGTTTCGAGTCTCGCAAAAGCTGGTGAAGCTTCGGATAAATTTAATGAACGCTTAAAACTTTTACAAATTGATAGTGTTCCATTCGCAGCGAACCCAGTTGTTTTTTGGGATTTATTTGGTCAGCAAGGCCATCCTATCCGAACCACTATTTCTGAAATTGGGCCAATTTTATTGGCTCGCATACTCAACTTAAATGATACCCAAGAAGGTGTTTTATCCGCTGTATTCCGTATCGCAGATGACCAAGGGTTACTTTTAGTCGACTTTAAAGATTTAAAAGCCATGATCACTTTTGTGAGTGAACATGCAACTGAGTTTAAAGCCGAGTATGGCAATTTATCTCCAGCCAGCCTAGGCGCCATTCAGCGCAACTTACTCGCTCTTGCCGACCAAGGTGGAGAACAGTTCTTTGGGGAACCAGCTTTAAATATTCTGGATTTTATCCAAACCGATGCAAACGGACACGGCTATATCAATATTCTTGCTGCCGACAAGCTCATGAATACACCTAAGTTATATGCCACTTTCCTCTTATGGATGCTTTCAGAGCTATTTGAACAGCTACCAGAAGTCGGTGACATGGATAAACCTAAACTCGTGTTTTTCTTTGATGAAGCTCACTTATTATTTGATAATGCCAGCCAAGCACTCCAAGACAAGATTGAACAAGTTGTACGTTTAATCCGCTCCAAAGGGGTGGGTATCTACTTTATTACTCAAAACCCACTCGATTTACCCGAAAACGTTCTTGGTCAACTTGGTAATCGCGTTCAACATGCATTACGTGCATTCACCCCTAAAGATCAAAAAGCTGTAAAAACCGCAGCAGACACTTTCCGTGCTAATCCAGATTTTAAAGTTGATGAAGCTATTACCCAACTTGGTGTTGGTGAGGCATTAATTAGCTGTCTAGATGAGCAAGGTACACCACAAATTGTAGAACGTGGTTGGGTTATGCCTCCATACTCTGCATTTACACCGATCACTCCAGAAGAGCGTCAGACTTTAATCTCGCAAAGTATTATTGCTGGGGTTTATGAACAAGCTGTAGATCGTGATAGTGCCTATGAAATGCTACAGAATAAAGTTGCTGAACGCGAACAACAGCAGCAAGACGCCGAACTTGCAAAACAACAAGCTAAAGAACAAGAAACTTTAGCAAAACAGCAAGCTAAAGAGCAGGAACGTTTGGCACGTGAGCAATTAAAAGAGGAAGAAAGAGCAGCCCGTGAACGAGCTAAACTCACACAAGACATTGTGGGAACTTTTGCCAAAAGTGCTGCACGCAGTTTAGGAGGAAGTACCGGCCAAAAACTCGTAAGGGGCTTGCTCGGCTCTTTATTTGGTAAATAAAAATATTAAAAAAATTGCGTTAATTTTAGGGGATTTTATATCCCCTAATTTTTTTATGGTTTTTATAAAAAAGTTATTGCCATTAATTTTTTAAAGATGTATTTTAAATACATCTTATATAGCCAGATAAATAAGGTCTAGCCATGACTCCACAACAAATTGAACTTGTTAAATCTACTGTACCGGTTTTACGTGAACACGGCGTTACGCTAACTACATACTTTTATAAGCGCATGCTTAATAACAATCCCGAATTAAAAAATGTTTTTAATTTAGACGACCAAACCAGCTTACGTCAGCCACGTGCTCTTGCAGCTGCTGTGCTTGCTTATGCAGAAAATATTGAGAACCCTACTGTTCTAGCTAAAGCTGTTGAACGTATCACCACTAAACACGTGAGCTTAGATATCCAACCAGACCAATATGCAATTGTTGGAGACAACTTGCTTCATTCAATTAGTGAAGTACTCAACGTACCATTCGAATCAGAGCTTATCGAAGCGTGGAAACAAGCATACTTACAATTGGCTGATATCTTGATTGGTGTTGAAAAACAAAAATATGAGCAACTTGAAAGCTTAAAAGGTGGATGGGCTGGCTGGCGTTCATTTGAAATTACTCAAATTGATCCTCTGGAATCTGGCAAACGCTTCACTTTAAAAGCAACTGACCATGAAGACGTACTGACTAGCCCAGCAAATGCCTTTATTTCAGTTAAAGTACAAGTTCCCGAACAACAACTTGAACAACCGAAAGCGTTTAAATTTACTGAAGCTCAAGAAGATAACTCATATCATTTTGAAGTGCAGCCTGAAGAAAATCATACTGAGTTTTCGGTTGCTAATATTTTACTTGAGCATTATAGAGTGGGTGATCAAGTACAGGTTTCAGCTCCTTTAACGCTGTAATGTAAAAACCTCTTGCCTGAAAGTTTTCTTATTTAGACTTTCAGGCTAAGATGATCATCCTTTTAATCTCTTCCATTTTTGGTGATCATGCAGCTTAATAAATTTACCGATTATGCATTACGACTCTTAATGTATGTTGCACGCCCAAGTGATGCACCCTACACGATTGCAGAAATCGCGAAAGATTTGCATGTTTCACAAAACCATCTAGTTAAAGTTGTTCACTTCATGGGCAAGCAGGAATGGATTATTACCATTCGTGGAAAAGGCGGAGGAATTCGCTTAAATCCAGATGCACTTAACTCAAATTTAGGTTCAATCGTTCGGATATTACAGGGCGACAATCAAATCGTTGAATGTAATACGCCACCTTGCGTATTACGCAGTCACTGTGGTTTAAAAGGTATTTTAGATCAGGCTTTAGAAAGCTTTTATCAAAGCCTAGATCAATACACACTCGGAGAAGTTTTGCAGCAATCAAAATCCGCTCCTGCCAACTCCCCTATTGCATTTTTACAGATCTAACATCTATTGCTTTTAATAACTAGATTTATTGAAAATTAGCAAGAATACCCAAGCTCCTTTATACTAGGCGCGAGCCCTCTCATTTAAAAAGTTATTTTTTATGCGTCGTAGTGAAAAATCGAAAGACACCAAAGCCAGACTCGCACCCAAGCAAAAGATCAGCTATGAAAAGAAACCAGATCCAGCGATCACAGCATATGCTGTGCAATCACTCAACTGGTTACGCCAAGCTGAGTTTCTAATGAGTGCACCTAAATTGGCACTTTGTGTTGAAGATAGTGGCTACGAGATCGCTTTTGCAGGACGCTCAAATGCCGGCAAGTCTAGTGCTATCAATGCATTAACCAACAAAAAACAGCTAGCACGTGCCTCTAAAAAACCCGGCCGTACTCAAATGATTAACTTCTTTAGTCTAGGCAACCCCGATCAACGTTTAGTCGATCTTCCTGGCTATGGCTATGCAGCCGTACCTGAAGATATGAAACGAGTATGGCAAAAAGAATTAGAAAATTATCTAATCCATCGTAAAAGCTTACAAGGTTTAGTATTACTGATGGATATTCGCCATCCATTACAGCATTTCGACATGATGATGCTAGAGTGGGCTTATTCACGTCATCTATTTGTTCATATCCTTCTAACAAAAGCGGACAAGCTTAATCGTGGTCCTGCAAACAAAGTGCTATTAGAAGTTAAGCAACAACTGAAAAAAATGAAGCTTGATTTCTCGATTCAACTTTTCTCATCACTTAATAAATTAGGTTTAGAAGAGCTAGCAAGTGTTATGGCTGGACGCCTGCATTTTACGCTTGATCAAGAACCGGAATTTGACGTTGACGCGATCCCTGAAGCAAGCGATGAGGATGCTGAAGAGTAAATCGTCAAAACAGATACAATTTCTTTATTAAATTTATTTTCAAATTGGCCCCTATTGCTAAACACAAATGTAGGGGCTTTTTTTATACTCGTTATAACTTCATCGAGTTAAAAATCAGGATTAAATGATGAAATTGTTATCTTTTTTGAAGAACAAAGCTTTAGGTTCTTCTATTGACTATAAAATTCTTCCACGTAAAGTAAAATTTGACTGGAAAGACACCCCTGTTGACTGGATTCCAAATCAGCCTTTCGCAAGTTATTTTATTAATGAAATTAATAATATCTTGCCTGCCGGAGAATTCTGGTTCTGCCGTTTGTACAATAAGGTTTTACCTCAAATTAAAGACGAAAAACTTAAACAGGATGTCCAAGCATTTATCCGTCAGGAAGCTATGCACGCCAATGCCCATACGTCTGCTAATAAAGAATATTTAAGTGCACGTAATATTGATATCCAGCGAAATCTGGACATTATGAATTATCTATTTACTACAGCCTTAGCAGATAAACCTTTCGACAAAGAAGTTCCTCAATTTCTACAAGAGCAATGGGACCTTTTTCGTTTAGGCGTTATTGCAACTGTTGAACATATGACCTGTGTGTTGGGTAAATATGCACTCTATAACAAGCGCTGGGAAGAATTAGGTGCCGACCCTGAAATGGTTGACTTGGTAAAATGGCATGGTTCAGAGGAAATTGAACACCGTACAGTTGCTTTTGATTTATACCGCCATTTGGGTGGTGGTTATATTCCACGCTACTATTTAAGCCTCGCAGTAATTGTACTAGTGCTTGGATTATGGGTAGATGGCGCTGCACATATTATGAAACAAGATCCACGTTTTGCAGATGCGGCTAAATCTAGATTTTTCCCAGTATGGGTTGCAGTAGAATGGTATAAAATTAGCCGAAAAGATAATCAGGTTTTACCAAATCCAATCTGGCTTATTGCCCAACAAATTGATTACCTCATGCCTTGGTATGATCCAGTAAAAGAAGGTAGCACTGAAGATGCGGTAAATTATTTATCACAATCTCCAGCAGCAAAAAGAGCTGAATTACAAGCGGCTTAAAAATAAAAAAGCAGGATTTTAAATCCTGCTTTTTTATTTAGGAGATTAGACACTGATATCTTTATCTTTTGTATAACGGTCAACAACCACGCTAATCATCATATCACCCTGCACATTTACCACTGTTCTTACTGTATCCAATAGGCGGTCAATCGGAAGTAAAATTGCAATTGCTTCAGCCGGTAAACCTACAGACTGTAAAACCATAATCATGGTAACCATACCAGCACTCGGAATTCCAGGTGCACCCAGTGATGCAATCATTGCTGTCAAACACACAATAATTTGTTGTGTCAGGTTTAAGTCTAGCCCTACCAAATTTGCGACAAACAATGCAGCGGCTGCTTCATATAGTGCAGTGCCATCCATATTAAGCTGTGTACCTAAAGGAATCACAAAACCAGCTGTTTGCGGACGAACACCTAAGTTTTCCTGTGCGCATTTCATACTAAGTGGCATCGTGGCAGAACTAGAGCTGGTTGCAAATGCTGTAATTAGCGCTGTACGAGTTCCTTTGAAAAATGTCCAAGGACTCATGCGACCAAAAATCCAAAGTAGTAATGGTAAAACAACAGCACCATGAAAAATGGTAGTTCCCGTTACTACAACAGCAAACTCAGCCAAACGACTAAGTACCGAAATATCTTCCGTTGCCATTAACTTTGCTAATAAAGCAAAAATACCCAAAGGTGCGAGCTTCATTACCCAGCCGACTAGCATCATCATCATTTCAAAAAATTGATGACTCAATACGCGAATACTTTTAAAACGCTCACCGCCATGGACTAAAGCAACACCAACAAATAGTGCAAACACCACAACAGCTAAAACGTTACCATCGCTAAATGCCTTAAATGGATTAATTAATGTATTTTGAATAAAATTAGTGAAAAAACTTGCAGGATTTAAACTATCTGGTGCCTGATAGTTTTGCATAGACGTTTGGAAAATAGAGATATCTATACCACGCCCTACTTCAAATAGATGAGCACAACTTATACCTAAAATTAAAGCCAATGTTGTTGTGGTCAAACAACATAAAAAGGTAATTTTCCAGACTGGACCTAACTGCCCTCCCGCCTGCAAATTAGAGACACCCACAACAATCGAGCTAAAAATTAAAGGCACCAACAACATTTTAAGCAGTCCAATAAAGACACTACTTAATATGCCTAACCCATATAAACTATGTTTTACAAACGCAGTATCGGGATACAACGTTAATATAAAACCAAAGGCTAAGCCTAAAATGGCCGCAATAAGAATTTGTGTGTTTAAGTTCATATCAGCATTATTTTTTTCAGTTGGCAATCCTTTTGCAAATATGACATGAGCTCGCTATTCATACGAGCAATTTTTTGTCACATCGTTTCAATTAAAAATAAAAAAGCCATCTGATGAGATGGCTTTATAAATAAGTTTATTGCGTTTCAATTTCCCGCAAACGAATTAAACCCTCTTGTACGGTACTGCATACCAACTGACCATTTTGCCACATACGTCCAAAGTTTAAACCGCGAGAAGCTGCGCTGACCGTAGCTTCCATATCGTAAAGCATCCATTCGTCAGCACGCAGCGGGCGATGGAAATAAATTGCATGATCAATACTTGCACACTGCAAACTTGGAGAAATATAGCTTAAACCATGCGGTCTTAAAGCGGTTGTCATTAAGGTAAAGTCTGAATAAAACGCAACAATTGCTTGATGTAGAGCAATATCATCTAATTGTTTTGGAATACGGTCATGTGTGCGGATATAGTGCGCATTATACGGCGCTTCAGGTTGAGGCTGAAACGGATTTACTGGATCAATTGGGCGGATTTCTACATGGCGCTCACGCATGAAACTAGCACGAACATTTTCAGGTACGAAGTTTAAAATACCTTCTTTGAGCTCATTTTCAGATTTAAGAGTCTCTGGTGCTGGATATTCTGGTTCTTGATGTTGATAGTTCAAGCCTTCTTCGGGGTTAGCAAAAGAAACCATCGCCGAAAATATAACGCGTCCATGCTGGATTGCACGAACCTGACGACTTACGAAACTTTTCCCATCACGTAAACGGTCTACTTCATAAATAATTGGGGCATTAATATCGCCGCCATATAAAAAATATGCATGCAAAGAATGCGCTGGGCGATCGGTTGTATAAGAAGCCGCACGTAAGGCCTGCCCCAAAACCTGTCCACCAAAGACACGTTTACCGACAAGATTACGGCTTATGCCACGGTAAATATTTTCTTCTAGCTTCTCTAAAGTAAGAAGATCGACAAGTTCTTGGGTTAACGCATTCATGAGAGATACCTTCATATTTCAGGTAAAAAATCGTATTAAAGTACAGATGTGTAGAATCTATTGTGCCATAAAAAACTATTTGAACATGGAACAATCAGTCAACTTCTGATGAAGATTGCTCATATAACAGCTAAAAATACGATTTTTAACGATAAAATATGCCAAAAGCATTATAATTTATAAGAAAGTAGCATATTGTTTTTTTTAATAAATGCCGCAAAATAATTACCCTCTGCATTTGGTGCTGGGATTTGTCTTTAAGAAGTAGGAGTTCTTATGTCCAAGAGTGGGTTTGGTCAAATGTATCGTCGGCTTTCGAGTAAACTACTTGACCTCGTGGTAACACCACATGTTCTTGGGGAAGTTCCTACTGAACCAGTATCAGAAACAACAGAAACAGAAGCAAAAACTGACCGTCCAAAAGTGGTTTGTTACGTCTTACAAAACCACTCTCGAAGCAATGCTCTGGTGGTTGATGGAGAAACGCGTCGTTTAAATTTAAAACCTGCGTTAGACCCACTCATTGTAGGTACACATCAGGAAAAAGCATCAGTTTTATTTTTACAGCACAATGATGAAAATAATTTACTGAATCCGCCTCCTCATGCTTTTCCACCACGCTTATTAAAACTGATTGAAGTTTTACAAGAAAATCCTGAACTTGATATAGAGCTTGTTCCGGTTACAGTTTTATGGGGCCGTTCGCCAGATAAAGAAGATTCTTGGTTTAAATTATTATTTTCAGACACATGGGCAACACCAAGCACAGTTAAGCAACTAGTTAATATTGGTTTGCATGGCCGTCAGTCTTATTTAGAGTTTCATGAACCACAATCGCTACGTGAATTGGTTGAATATGCACAGCAGCATTATCCAAATCTTTCACCAGCAACTTATATTGTAAGTACATTAAATGATTATTTAGACCGTCAGCGTGAAGTCGTGTTAGGCCCCGATTTGTCAGATCGCCGCAATGTCATGCAATCGGTTGTTAAATCTCGTGATGTGCAAGAAGCAATCCGCCGTGAAAGTATTCGCGGAAAAGTGAGCATGCTTGAAGCTGAACGCCGTGCGATTGGCTATGTGAATGAAATCGTATCGGATTATTCACACTCAGCAGTGCGCTTTGCCGATCTTGCCTTAACACGCCTATGGACACAGCTTTATGACGGTGTAGAAGTACATAACTTTAGTACCGTTCGTGAACTGGCTAAAGACTATGAAGTTGTCTATACGCCTTGTCATCGCAGTCATATTGACTATTTACTATTGTCATATGTGATCTATAAGCGTGGCTTAATGGTTCCGTATATTGCTGCGGGTGACAACTTAAACTTACCTTTTGTTGGACAGCTTCTACGTGGTGGCGGTGCATTCTTCATTCGCCGCTCTTTCCGTGGAAATGGACTCTACACTACTGTATTTAAAGAATATCTATATAGTATTTTGTCACGCAACACGCCACTTGAATACTTTATTGAAGGTGGACGCTCACGTACTGGACGCTTATTACCGCCTAAAACCGGTATGCTTGCCATGACAGTTCACAGCCATTTACGTGGCCGTGCTAAACCGATCGTTTTCTTACCAACTTATATTGGTTATGAACGACTCATGGAAGGCTCAACTTACGTAGGCGAAATGCAAGGCAAGCCAAAAGAAGCCGAATCTATTTTTGGTATTGTGAAAACCTTACGAAAAATTGAACGTATTTTTGGTAAAGTCCACGTGAACTTTGGTGAACCTGTTTTCCTTGATGATCTGCTTAAGGAACATAATGCAGAAAATGTTTACATCGAGAAAAATGACGACCCAATTCCTCAAGCTGTTTCAGATGCAGTAAATAGCTCTGCACATGCAATTTTAGAAAACATTAACCGAGCTGTGGTGATTAACCCTGTCTCTTTACTTTCTATTATTTTGCTTGCAACTCCAAAGCATACACTTGATGAAGAGATCTGTATTAAGCAGCTTGAAGCTTACCGCAACTTGGCATCAAACTTCCCATATGACCAACGTATGGAAGTAACACCACTTTCTGGTAAAGAAATTATTGCGTATGGTTTAAAGCTTAAACTCATTAAACGCGTTCAGCATGCACTGGGCGATATTATTGCGATTGAAGATAACCAAGCTGTTCTTCTGACTTACTTCCGTAATAATATCTTGCACGCCTTTGTTTTACCTTCTCTAGTAGCATCACTTGTTGAACACAATGGGAAAATCAATCGTTCAGATTTAACTAATGTCATCTATACGCTCTATCCATTCTTGAAAGCTGAGTTATTCCTTAAATGGAAGAGCAGCGAGCTTAAGGCACAAGTTGAGCAATATGCAGATGCTCTAGTTCAATCTAACCTTATTCAACAAGACGATGAAGGTAATTTGATTAGCTCTGCGCCAAATACTGAAGAGCATAATCAGCTTGTTGTTTTAGCAACACCAGTTAAGCAAAGTCTTGAGCGTTACTACATGACACTTGCGCTCATTACTCAACGTGGTTCAGGTAATATCTCTGCTAAACAAGTTGAAGAGTTAAGTCATTTATTAGGACAACGTTTATCAGTTCTCTATGAATTTAATTCGCCAGAGTTCTTCGATAAAGCTTTATTCCAAAGCTTCTTAAAAGTACTTACACAACAAAATTACATTCGTACCAATGACCAAGGCCAAATTGAGTTTGATGATAATTTCCGTCAAATGGCTGCTGGCGCACAGTTGGTGCTTGATGAAGTAACCTTGCAAATGTTGCAGCATATCACCACCTTTACTGACGAAGAGTTGAAAGATGCTCTTGAAGCAATGGCATCTCAACAAGCTAAACGCCGTTTAAAACGTAAAAAAGCTTAAAGTCTTTAGTCAAAATAAAAGGCAACTTCGGTTGCCTTTTATTTTATTAGCGAATTGGACATTCAAAATAACGTGGATCATCCATACAACGTAAGCGCTTCATAAGCTGAACAAAATAAGCATCGTAGTAGCCTGAAAGAACATACTGATTACGTATTTTGGCAACCATTACATCATAACTTTGCTTTTCATAAAAAGAGACATCCACCCAATAATAAGCAGGTAAATGATTCTCCCATTGTGTCGCACGATTAGTCAGCAATTGGCTATTATGAACAAACCATCCTCTGATTTTTCGGCCAAAATTAGTAGGATAAGCTTGCGGTTTAATAATTAAATTGACACCGAAATATGCCAAAGGAAAATTGATGACTTGAGTATCTGGTCCAAATTCTTTTTGTAAGTTATATGGCAATAACCCATACACTGGTGCAGGAACAATATCGATTTTATTTTGCTTAAACTGCGCAATCGCGTTTGATAAATCAACATAAACTGGCTGAGCACCTACACTTCGTACCAATGCTTGTTGTGGTGGATTATTAGGTAGCACCCCAATACGTTGATTTCTTAATTGAGCGACTCTAGAGAGCTTCTTATTTTTTAGAACCATGTAAGCAGTTCCAATTGGAATCATTCCTACAGCTTCATAATTCTTAGAAACCAGCCTTTTCTCAATTGTAGGGTGATTTAAAAGCTGCAAAAAGCTTTTGGCCGTACGATTATTAGGAATAAGCCCTATACCTGCGGCACTTCCCATAAACTGGTTATAACGATAAGTATTGAAATTGGATGCAGCTAAACCTGAACATTTCCCATCATCAAAAGCTTGTATGGCCTGCTGTTCTTTTTGATAGGTAACAACTTTAAATTTGACTTGATATTGCTGGGCATATAGCCGAATGTCATTTAAACGGCGAGTAATATCCCCTTGGGACCCGATAGGATCATATGCACACCACACCTGATCATCAGCCCAACTCGCAGCAGCTGTTACGCTCAAAATAAGAGCTAAACAAATTTTTTTCACTTTCAACCTTTTTATCTTTATCGGCAATTTGACTGCCTCATCAGGTATTTATGTTCTTATTTAAAGTTTAATCAAAATTTCATTTAGTGCTATGAACATTTAAACATAATAAATAGTCATTAAAGCAAATCGGATGTTCTAACTGAAAACCTGTTGTAGATAAATGTTTTGCATAAATTCTTTTACCTGAAATTTGGTTTGATTCTAAAGTTAATTCTGGCAATCCCAATTGTTTTTGAAACCACACTATAACTTCATGCAAAGGTAATGGCTGATTATTAGTCACAATATAGCTTGCTTGATGACTTTCATAATCAGCCATAAAAGCCAAAAATCTTGCTAAATCATCAATATGTATTCGATTGCTATAATGTATATTTGGATAACTTTGATGATTTTCAGCCATTTTCTTTAAACGGGCAATGGAAGTTCCATAAATACCTGTAGGGCGAACAATTACAGATTGAGTTGGATAGTATTTTTGCCAGAGTAGCTCCATATTACGCAATATATGGCCTTGTGCATCATTTGGATGAATTTCACTAAAATCATCAATAATCTCTCCTGCATTTTCACCATATACCCGCGTAGAAGAGACAACGATTATTTTTTTTACTGGATGTATTTTTAATGCTTCTCGAATCGGTTCAACACTATCAACATAAGTTTGCTGATAGCCCTCAACCGTACTCTCATTTGGAGAAAGTAAAATATATACGACATCTACAGGTTCAATTTTACTTAAATCGAGCGTAAAAATATCCTGAACAAGATGTGTTGCGTAACTATCCGTTTTTACACTACGGCTGATTGTGGTAATTTGATGTTCTTTCTCAAATAGTTGTTTAGCAACACGCTGAGATGTTTTACCATAACCGATAAATAATATATGCATAGAAAACTCGTTGAGGGGACATGACTTCAGTCCATCAGTTACAAGGCGTTGGATCGGCTTCAGCAGCCCTGCTCGAAAAACTAAATATTTTTACCACAGATGATTTACTGTTTCATCTGCCACGTGATTATGAAGACCGCAGTACGATTATTCCAATGAATCAACTTGTGGTTGGGCGGAGCTATTTACTCGAAGGAGAAGTCAAATCAATTGATTTCCCCCCAGGAAAAAGAAAATCTATGGCAGCCTTGGTGCAAGATGAATTCGGTAAAGTCACCTTACGCTTTTATCATATTTATAAGAACCTGACTGATAAAATAAAACCCGGTCATCGCTTACGCATTTTTGGTGAAGTCCGTGTAGGTGCTCGCGGCCTTGAGATGTATCATCCTGAAATTCAGCTCATTCATGAACATACACCTCTACCAAAAACTCAGCTTACAGCAATTTATCCAAGTACGGATGGGTTAACTCAACCTAAATTACGTGAATACGTTAAACAAGCTTTAAAGCATCATAGTGACGCCTTACCAGAGCTACTCCCAAAACAATATACCAATGGCTATGCGCTTAAAGAGGCTTTGTATTACATTCATGAGCCTCCTGTGGATGCCAACATGCTGCAATTGGCTCAAGGCTCGCACCCTGCACAGCAACGACTTATTTTTGAAGAGTTGGTTGCACACCAAATTAGTTTACTTAATCGCCGTGCTTATATTCGCCAAATTGCATCACCTGCATTTTCAAGCAGTAAAGCATTAGCTAAAAAACTATTAGAAGCTTTACCATTTCAAATGACCAATGCACAAAAACGTGTATCTAAAGAAATTTTAAATGACTTAAAACAACACCAACCTATGCTACGCCTAGTACAAGGCGATGTAGGTGCTGGAAAGACCTTGGTTGCCGCTGTAGCCGCTTGCCATGCTTTAGAAGCAGATTGGCAGGTTGCATTAATGGCTCCGACTGAAATTCTTGCAGAACAGCATTATTTAAACTTTAAACGTTGGTTTGAACCATTAGGTGTAACCGTGGCATGGTTATCTGGCAAACAAAAAGGTAAAGCGCGTGCTCAAGCAGAGCAGCAAATTAAAGAAGGCCATGCGGAACTTATTGTTGGTACACATGCCCTATTTCAAGATAACGTCGGGTTTGCCAAATTAGGATTAGTGATTATTGATGAACAACATCGTTTTGGTGTAGATCAACGTTTAGCTTTACGTAATAAAGGTGCTGAGCAATTCACCCCACATCAACTCGTGATGACAGCTACTCCGATACCGAGAACACTGGCGATGAGTGCTTATGGTGACTTAGACACGTCAATTATTGATGAATTACCTCCAGGCCGTACTCCAATTCAAACCGTTACCATTCCGCTTGATCGTCGCGAGGAAGTACTGCAACGTATTGCTTCGAATTGTAGAGATGGGAAACAGGCCTATTGGGTATGCACACTGGTTGAACAGTCTGAAACTTTAGATGCTCAAGCAGCAGAAGCAACTTACCAAGAGATGAAAGAACGCTTTCCTGAACTCAACATTGGCTTGGTGCATGGCAAAATGAAAGCCGATGAAAAGCAAGCCGTCATGCAAGCATTTAAAAATAATGAATTGCAACTTCTTATCGCAACAACAGTGATTGAAGTTGGAGTAGACGTTCCTAACTCTTCCATTATGGTGATTGAAAATGCCGAGCGTTTAGGTCTTTCTCAGCTACACCAATTACGTGGCCGCGTAGGTCGAGGTGCTCAAGCTAGTTTTTGCGTACTTTTATATAAAACGCCTCTCTCTCAAAATGGACAAGAGAGACTTTCTATTTTAAGAGAAAGTAATGATGGCTTTGTAATTGCAGAAAAAGATCTGGAATTACGTGGGCCGGGTGAATTACTAGGAACTAAACAAACTGGGGATATGGGATTTAGGGTGGCCCGATTAGAGCGAGATGATCACTTACTGAGTCAGGCTCACTATGTAGCACAGCAAGTTTTAAAGGATTATCCAGAACAGGCAGATGCTCTATTAAAACGTTGGCTTCCTGAGGCGCCTCGCTACGCGTATGTTTAATTTTTTAAACTTTCAACCTCTTATTCAGTTATTTTCACCTTGCTCATTGTGTGAGTTAGGCATGCGAGAAAAATCCTCGCTCTGTAAAGACTGTTGGGAACAGCTACCTTGGCTTAAACAAACGATTCAACGTAATAATCAATCTGTTCTTGTGGCCTGTAATTATGCTTATCCGGTTAACCGGATCATTCAGCAGTATAAATATGAACAAAAGTTACATTATCAGATCTTATTAGGTGAAATTTTAAAACAATTAAAATTTCCCAAGGTACAAGCGATCGTACCCATGCCTATTTCCAATCAACGTTTAATTGAACGTGGCTTCAATCAGTCTTTGCTACTTGCCAATATCTTAAGCAAACACTTAAAAATACCTGTTTGGCAACCAATTCAACGCTTAAATGAACACGCTCAAAAAGGACTTTCTCGACTAGAACGCTTTGAAAATATCGAACAACAATTTTTACCCCATCATCAAGAGAAACGACGTTATCGCCGTGTTCTCATTATTGATGACGTGATAACCACGGGAAGCTCTGTAAATGCACTCAGTCAAGCACTTAAACAATTAGGCTGCACATCCATTCATACGGCGTGCCTAGCAGCAACGCCGAAGAGTTAAGCTATTGCAGTGTAGATAAATACTCTTCACACCAAGGAATGACAATTTCTCGGGTCAATGGTGCAAGTTGAGTTTCAGAATCATTTAAATCTATCCACTTCATTTCTGCAATTTCGGCTGCAATTTTAGGGGCCTGATCAAGCTGAACAAGATATAAATGACTCACCAAAATATGATCTGGCTCATTGGCAGCTGCTGTTTCGAAATGACCAATAAATTGCTCAATCACACAAGAGCTACCGACTTCTTCTAAGATTTCTCGCTGCATGGTGATCTCTGGTGCCTCATTAGGTTCAAGCTTGCCACCCACTTGCATAAAAGCATGTGTATTATGTTTTCTTACAAGCAACAACTGATTTTGCTCATTTAAGATCACTGCGGCAGCGACCGTAATTGTTTTCACCTATTTAACCTCGTTTATGGTTGAACATCTGCATTTGTCCATTTTGGAGCAGGAGCCTGATATTGCTCAAACTGTTGAAGAATATCTTCAATTTTGTCTGAGGCGATCAATTTATCAACGAACCGTGCTTGGCTGAATCCATTATCAACCGTGCCTTGAATCATTTTAAGTAAATCTTCATAAAAGCCCGCTACATTTAAGAAAGCACATGGCTTTTGATGAATACCTAATTGTGCCCAGGTCCATTGTTCAAAGATTTCTTCCAATGTACCAGCGCCGCCCGGCAAGGCAATAAAGCCATCTGAAAGATCAGCCATCTTGGTTTTACGCTCATGCATATTTTCAACCACATATAATCTGGTTAAACCCGGATGAGCTAACTCACGATCAACTAAAGCACGAGGGATCACGCCAATGACTTGTCCACCTGCTTGTAAGGCGCTATCGGCAACTACACCCATTAGGCCTGAGCGACCGCCACCATAAACCAAGGTTTTACCTTGTTTTGCAATAGCCTCGCCTGTAGCTTGGGCAATTTTTTGGAAAATTGGGTCTGAACCAAGAGATGAACCACAGAAAATACAAATTGATTTCATAGTGTAAAAAACCGTTTTATTGAACTGTCATGCTGACAAACTAAACTATCGATAGAGTTTTTTTTTACAAAATAGCGTATTGGCAAGTGTTTTTCGGCAAATCCTTGTCTAAAATACACCCATCCATTTCCATCAGACTGCGTGAGGAAAAAAGACACATGCTTGAAGCCTTTTATGCCACAGAACGCGGAAGTCTGGAAGATGCCACCATCAATGGTGGATTTGATCTACATCCCGAATTAGTCTGGGTTGATCTTATTGCACCCTCGCAAGAAGAGCAACAATGGGTATTAGATGCCTATGACCAAAATTTACCAACACTAAAGTCGCTTGAAGACATTTCATCTTCTGCACGATTTTACCGTGATGATGACGGTATTTTGCACATCAGTACTTATTTTTTAACGAAAAATAAAAATTATCAGGTGGACGGTGACGCAGAAGACTCATCACATATTTTAGCAATGGTGCAAACGGTCGCTTTCATTTTGCATAAAGACCGCCTCTTTACGATGCGCGGAGAAAAATTAGTTGCGTTTCGCGCCTTTCGGGCACGCGCTCGTCGAAATGACTATGACATGGACTATAAAGATCCAACGTGGATTTTATTAGGCCTTCTTGAAGCAAAACTCGATGAGCTTGCGGATATCTTAGAAGATATCCACAAAGATTTAGAAAAATACTCCACAGAGGTTCTTAATAACCACCAACGTGAAAAAATTCTAGATCTCGATGACATGATTACGCGCCTAGCTCAACAAGAAGATATGCTAGGAAAAGCACAGCTCTGTCTGATTGATTTACGACGAGTACTTACTTTTTTATCGCGTCCGCGAGCTTTAGGCAGTCATATCTATGATGCTGACATTCGAGAGCTCAGTGAAGATGTGCGTTCACTGGTAGAACATGATGCATTCTTATTCCAAAAAGTACGATTCTTACTTGATACGACGTCCGGATTCATTAACACCGAGCAGAATGACACGATTCGTCGATTCTCGATCTTACCAAGCATGTTAGCTCCTCCGATGCTTATCGCCAGTATTTACGGCATGAACACTGATGTATTACCTTTTGCACATGGTACGACCAGTTTCTTCGTTGTTTTACTCATTATTATGGGTTTCTTTATTGGGCCGATCATTTATTTCCGCTGGAAAAAATGGATCTAAGCTTTGTAATAAAATGCCAATTTCGAGCATAAAAAAGCACCTAAATATAGGTGCTTTTTTACATCAAAAACATCAGATCATTTGCAGGTCTTCCTGCAAATGACAGGCTTGAATGATCTTCAGCATTTTTTCAGGGACATTTTTAAAATGTAAACCAGTATTTTTTGGAGTCTCTCGTAACCATTGAACTAAAACAGCTAATGCCAAAGTACTACCATGCTCAAGCTCAGTTAAATCCACCACAAGTGGGAAGCTTTGCTGCTTCTTTATGATAGCCAAACCTGCTTGATACTGTTGTTCCGCATTTTCAAAATCAATTTTTCCCGAAACAACCAATTGTTGGTTGAGATACTGAACCACACGTCACCTACTTATTTCTTTTTGTTTTGATTAACAGCTGCGTCTGCATCAGGTTGGAACGTAGCAATTGCTTTATTTAAATCACCACCATTGCGTTTCACTGTTGCAGCAAACTGATTACGGAACTGTAATCCTAGATCAATACCAGAAACATTGATATTACGGATTTTCCATTGAGTGCCTTTGTCAGCTAACTGGAAAGAAACAGGAATTTTTTCACCATTGTGATTAAAGTCCAATGTCACTACAGGATTTTTACCCGCAGTTGCCTTGTAAGGACGCATGGTATAGCTTTGATTTGTATATTTAGCAAATGCGCTACCGTAATTTTCAATTAATGTATTACGGAAATTCGTTTCGAACTGAGCACGCTGTGCAGCTGTACTATACTGATTCGTCGCATAAGTACCCATCACAATACGAGTGAACGCTTGTGAATCAACATACGGGTCTAAGTTCTGACGTACAATTGATTTTACTAAAGCAGGATTGTTCTGCAACTTAGCATGATCTGCTTTTAAACGAGCGATCAAGCCATCAGCAACACGCTTGATAAAATCAGGTGGAGCTTCTGAAGGTGCAGCAAAAGCTGTACCTGCAATCATAGTAGACAAAAGACTTGCTGTCAGGGTTTGTTTAAACAACGTATTCACCTGGAACCACTCCTTCAAATAAACTCTTACTCAACAAATGACGGCTGTGCACTGCTGTCGGTACTTGCAGGAGCTTTCTCTTCTGCTGAGGATGAACCAGCGGCAACTTTACCTGCGCCACCACCAGTAATAAATTTACTAATTAAATCTTCTAAATCCATGGTTCCTTGAGTATTTGAAATTGTATCGCCACGTTTAAGATAGTTTAAACCACCACCTGGAACGACTTTCAAATATTTCTCACCCAACAAACCATTGGTTGCAACCATTATATAAGCATCTTCATCAATACTGGTGATGGAGGACATGTTACTGATCAGTTGCTGTTCCATTGCTTTTTGTTGCTCTGGAGAAGCCTGCGTATAATCAGAACTATAACGTAGTTCATCTAAAGCATTTTTTTGAACTTCTTTTAGCTGCTCAGCATTAAAACTTGTCAATTTTCCATCTAAACCAAAGGTTACGGTAGCCAAACGCGTAACTGGATCAAGGGTAATTGAATCAACACGACCAATTGTGACACCGCTCATCGTTACTTTAGCACGAGGCTTTAAACCATTGACGTTATCAAACTGAGCCTTCATGGTATAACTATCATTTAAGTTAGTACCAACAAGGCCACTAACTTTCATGGCTAAAAAGAACAAGGCAATACCGAAGATAATAACAAAGATACCTACGGCCAGCTCACTACTACGTGATTTCATTAAATCCCTCCGAACATGACCGCAGTCAACACGAAATCAAAACCTAAAACACATAATGAAGAATATACAACTGTTCTTGTCATTGCAGTTGCGATTCCTTCTGGAGTCGGATCACACGCATATCCTTGATATACCGCAATCCATGTACATAACAAAGCAAACACAATACTTTTGATAATGCCATTTACGACATCATGCCCAAATTGCACATTGTTTTGCATTCCGCTCCAGAATGAGCCTTCATCGACGCCAAGAAAATCGACACCTACCATTTTACCGCCCACAATACCAATCGCAGCAAAAATGACAGTTAGCATCGGTAAACTGACCACTCCCGCCCAAAGACGCGGTGATACGATTTGTTTTAATGGGTCAACCCCGATCATTTCCATGCTGGCAAGTTGCTCACTTTGCTTCATTGAACCAATTTCTGCTGTTAATGCAGAACCTGCTCGGCCAGCAAATAATAAAGCAGCAACCACAGGTGCCAATTCACGCAGCAATGTTAAAGACACCATGGTGCCTAGCATTGATTCACTGCCGACGTTCACTAAAATTGAGTATCCTTGTAAACCCAGTACCAAACCAATAAATAGGCCCGACACAGTGATAATTAACAAAGACATCACCCCTACCCGATGCATTTGGTAAATAAATCGTCCAAAACCACCAGATGAAGGAAAAGAAAAAACAATTTGTAAGAGCATTAGTGCCGCAACACCAATCCCTCGAATCCGCTCAATAACGAGTCTACCTAACCAGGCAATCGTATTCATGGACGAACCTCGTTATCTAAATAGGCTTGATGACTAAATTGGTATTCAACTGGTCCTTCTGCCGAACCTGTTAAGAATTGGCGCACAAATGGAGAAGCATATGCCTGTAATTCTTCTGGTGTTCCTTCCCCCTGAATTTTTCCTTCTGCTACAACATAAATGTAGTCAGCAATAGAAAGGGTTTCGGGAACGTCATGCGAAACAATAATTGTGGTTAAATCTAAAGCCTCTCGCAATGAACGGATTAAACGTGTCAAAACACCTTTTACAATAGGGTCTTGCCCTGCAAACGGTTCATCGTACATGATTAAATCAGGGTCAAGCGCGATCGCACGTGCTAAAGCAACACGACGGTTCATACCACCTGAGAGTTCTGTAGGCATTAATTGTTCAGAACCACGCAAGCCTACTGATTCCAGTTTTAATGCAACCAGTTCAGCAATTAGATTTTCAGGAAGCTTGGTATGTGCTCGAATCGGAAATGCCACATTTTCATAGACTGACATATCCGTAAATAAAGCACCGCTCTGAAATAACATTCCCATACGTGCACGGGCTGAAAAAAGTTCCTGACGAGACATTTTTGCAATATCTTTACCGTCGAGCAAAACTTCGCCCTGATCAGGAACTAACTGTCCACCGATCAGACGTAATAATGTTGTTTTACCTGTACCAGAAGGTCCCATAATGGCCGTAATCTGGCCACGACGTATATTTAAACTAATATTGTCATAAATGACGCGTTCCCCTCGATTAAAACTCAAATTTTTCACTTCAATAAGTGGTTGAGTCGAGAGAGGAGTTTTATTATTCATAATGGCAATCGTTCCTGCACTTTTATGCACGCATACTATAACACTGAAAATTGGCAAACTTGTTGTTATTTTGACAAAAGCAAAGCTAAGTTAGTTGGTAGAAATAGAAGAGGTATGTTCGTAAAAAGAGGTTAATTCAGAAATTTGAAACTGCTCAATAGAACTTCCAGTTATAAAAGCATAGGCAAAATAAACCCCATTACACAAAACAAGTGCAATAAAAAGATAAGGCAAGCCGTGCTGAACTAATAAGTTCTTCAACTGTGCCATTATTGTTTCTTTTCGTTTACTTTTACTCATTATTTAATAAAAAATTGAACCAATTCACACTTTGTTATTTTATAACAAAACTGAAAAATAAAAAAGGCCAGTATTTCTACTGGCCTTTCTTTAAACGAACTTTTGATTAACGGTCGAATTTACGACGCGGTTTATCATCAAAACTACGACGTGGGCGATCTTCACCACCGAAGCTACGTTTTGGACGATCTTCGCCACCAAACGCTGGACGCTCACCACGTGGTTTGTCATCGAAGCTACGACGCGGTTTATCGTTAAAACCACCTTCGCGACGTGGACGATCTGAGTTGAACTCACGACGTGGACGATCTTCGCCACCAAATGATGGACGCTCACCACGTGGTTTGTCATCAAAACTACGACGTGGACGATCTTCACCACCGAAACTACGTTTTGGACGATCACCAAAACCATTTTCACGACGTGGTTTGTAATCTACGCGGTTACCACGGTTGTCATCATTTGAGTCAAAACGCGGTTTATCGTTGAAACCACCTTCGCGACGCGGACGATCTGAGTTGAACTCACGACGTGGACGATCTTCAAAACCACCTTCACGGCGTGGGCGATCTGAATTGAACTCGCGACGTGGACGATCTTCACCACCGAATGGACGTTCACCACGTGGTTTGTCATCAAAGCTACGACGTGGACGGTCATCACGACCACCTTCACGGCGTTTGAAGTTGCTTTCGCCTTCAAAACGACGACCACCGCCAAAACCGCCACCACGACGACCATCACGACCACCGTTGCCGCCACGACCACGACCACCGCCATCACGACCTGAACGAGCAGGAGGTGGAGATGGCTCTAAGCCTTCAATTTCAGAAACACTTAAACGTGCATCTAAATAGTCTTCAAGCGCACGGATTTTACCGCGTTCACGATAAGTCGCTAAAGTAATTGCTTGACCTGTACGACCAGCACGACCTGTACGACCAATACGGTGTACATAGTCTTCATGTTTCATTGGTAAACCGAAGTTAATTACGTGAGAAATTGTCGGTACATCAAGACCACGTGCAGCAACATCTGTCGCTACCAAGATTTTTGCACGGCCTTCACGAATACTACGTAAACGACGGTTACGAACTGTTTGTGGCATTGCACCGTGAAGTGCAACTACAGAATGACCTGCTTCTGCAAGTTCTTCAGCCAACATATCTGTATCTTCTTGAGTGCTCGCGAATACAACCGCTTGATCAAGAGTTTCATCAGCCAACCAGTGAGTCAGAAGTTTCTTCTTGTGTTCGAAACCATCTGTCCAGTGTAAAGTTTGGGTGATGTCAGTGTTTGTACTGTGACCTGTTTCAATAGCAATACGCTCAGGTTCATTCATCATGCGCTCAGCAAGACGAATAATACGGTCAGCGAAAGTTGCAGAGAACATTAATGTTTGACGACGGTTACCAGCTAAATCGCTGATTGCTTCTAAATCTTCAGAGAAGCCGAGGTCTAACATACGGTCAGCTTCGTCAACGATTAAAGCTTCAACTTTATCTAACTTTAATTGACGACGGTTTACTAAATCTAATAAACGACCAGGAGTCGCAACAATAACTTGCGCGCCTTTAAGTTGTTGGATTTGCTTACCAAAAGGCATACCACCCATGATTGCAGCAATACGAACACCTTTCATGTGACGTACGAAAGCAATCGCATCTTGGCTAACTTGTTGAGCCAATTCACGTGTTGGGCATAAAACTAAAATGTTAGGTTGGGTCACAGCTTTCATACGTTCTTTGAACGGAACAAAAGTTTCTTGACCAGCTAAATTATGTAATGTCGGTAATAAAAATGCCGCAGTTTTACCAGAACCAGTCTGGCTAGATACTAGAAGGTCTTTTCCTTCTAAAGCTGCAGGAATAGATTGTTCTTGCACAGGAGTCGGGGTAGTAAAACCTAAACCTTCAAGCGCTTGTTGTAAGGTTTCATGCAAAGAAAATTCGGCAAAAGTTTTGCTCATAGAGAGTTTCACCCTAGTGGGTGCTCCATTTTTAATAAATACAAAATAGACATCGGCACAAAGCGGCAAAGCAAAGTTAGCTGAAACGTTTTTTCAGCAGCAATCCGAGTAACGACGATGTGGACTAAACGCACGCTTGATTACGGCCGAACCTGAAGAATCGCTGAGCGATCGGGGCGCAAGAAATGGTCCTCTCTATGGACAGCGTGCGCTTACAATGAATAGAACAGAATGTTCAGGTAATGAACGGAAATTTAAGTGCGTGGGCGGATTATAGCAGAAAGAAATTAAAAGTCATGTGTTTTAATCAACTTTCTTCATATTTATTGAACTCAGTAATATTTACCCATGGCTTAAAAAAATAAAACCCTCTGATAATAGAGGGTTTTATTTATAAATAATTAAATTATTTTGCGGCTTGAGCCCAAGCTGGAACTACAGTTTGCATTAAAGGTTTTAGCATTTTGAGTGAACTTGCAAGTACTTGACCATTTTCAAGAGACTCATTACCACCGCGTGCGTCAACCACTACACCACCTGCTTCTTTAATAATAAGCTCACCAGCAGCGATATCCCATGGTTTTAAACCAAGTTCAAAGAAACCATCAAAACGGCCAGCAGCAACATATGCTAAATCAAGGGCAGCTGAACCACCACGACGAATTTGTGCGCCTGCTTGAGTAACCGCTAATAATGAAGCAAAGTGTTGTTCTGCATAAGATACGATCTCACCAGCACGTTTAGCGCGGTAAGGATGGCCTACTGCCAAGAATGTATTTTCTAAAGTATCTTTTACATTTACACGAATACGGCGTTGGTTCATGACCGCACCGCGACCGCGACTTGCAGAGAATAATTCGTCACGTACTGGGTCGTAGATTACGCCGTGTTGAGTAACGCCTTTATGCTGAACTGCAATAGAGATACAGAAATGAGGGAAACCATTAATAAAGTTTTGCGTGCCATCAAGTGGGTCAATTACCCAGCACCAGTCTGCATCGTGGCCTTTGCCTTCTTGCAAACCGAACTCTTCACCTAAGAAGCTATGGTTTTTATAACTTTTACGTAATGTATCAATCGTCAATTGTTCCAAATAACGATCTACACGTGTTACCGGGCCATCAATGCCTTTCTCTTCAACTTGCAAATCGAGTTTATGACGATTTTGATGCGCTTTTAAAAGCTCTTGACCAACTGTTTGAGCCGCACGCGCAGCCATAACCACCATAGGTTCCATTGAACACCCACTACAATACAAATTTGAAGATTTTGACAAAGAATAATGCATAAAAGCGCATACATTTTAGCAAATGAATGCGCTTTAGGGGAAAAAATGTTTCAAAAATTTTATTAAAGGCTTAAACCACCTGATTTAGCTTAAGCCAAGCTCGTTCAATTGAGTTCAAAATACCTTTAGCATCTAAGCCACAATCTTGTAGCATTTGACCATGTGACGCTTGCTGCAAGAACAAATCTGGCAGACCTAAATTAATGATAGGTTTAACAATTTGTTCTTGTGCCATGAACTCATTTACTGCACTGCCTGCACCACCCATAATCGCGTGTTCTTCAACAGTTACAAATAATTGTGTATGTTCAGCCAAATCACGAATAATTTTTTCATCAAGTGGTTTCACAAAACGCATATTTACAACACGCACACCAACATCATGTTTTTGTGAAAATTGCTCAGCAGCTTCTATGGCAACCATAACGCGACTACCAAACGCTAAAATCGTAATCTGCTCATCACAAGCAGGTTTAATTTCAGCAACGACTTCTGCCTTACCTAATTCAATAGCAGTTAGCTCTTGCTGAATTTCAACGCCTACCCCAGCACCACGAGGGTAACGTACTGCTGCTGGCCCATTATAAGCATAGGCAGTATGCAACATCTGGCGGCATTCATTTTCATCTTTTGGTGCCATAATGACCATGTTCGGAACTGTACGCATATATGCATAGTCATATGCACCAGCATGAGTTGGACCATCTTCACCAACCAAACCAGCACGGTCAATGCCGAAAGTTACATCAAGATTTTGTAATGCAACATCATGAATAAGTTGGTCGTAACCACGTTGCAAGAATGTTGAATAGATTGCAACAACAGGTTTTAAACCTTCACAAGCCATTCCTGCTGCAAGTGTTACCGCATGCTGTTCAGCAATTGCAACATCGAAGAAACGTTTTGGAAATTCTTTAGCAAACTTAACCATGCCCGAGCCTTCGCACATAGCTGGAGTAATCGCTAATAAACGTTCATCCTGTGCAGCTTCGTCACACAACCATTGACCAAATACATCAGAATATTTTGGTGGCGTTTTACCTGCTGAAGTCGCATTAATTTTGCCAATCGCATGATAGGTAATTGGGTCAGCTTCTGCCGGAGTAAAGCCTTTACCTTTTTTAGTATAGACGTGGACTAAGCGTGGACCTTTACGCTTTTTCAATGCATTAAATACTTGAACGAGTTGATTTACATCATGTCCATCAAAAGGACCGAAGTAGTCAAAACCAATTGCTTTAAATAAATTATCGGCCGCATCTGTTGCCGATTGATGTAAACGAGAGTTGTACGTCCATTTCGGATGCGGCTGTACATAAGCCTCGCCATGTTCATCGACATTAACTAAATGACCTTTTTCCCAAATTGCAGCTAAATGCTTAGCAAAACCACCTGTACTGCAAGAAATCGACATGTCATTGTCATTAAGTACAACAATTAAATCGGCATCGTGTGCAACAGCATCGTTCATGGCTTCAAATGCCATACCTGCTGTCATTGCGCCATCACCCACAATACAAACCACTTCACATGGGTCATTTTGATAGCGACGTGCTAAAGACATTCCCAAACCTGCCGAAATTGCAGTTGATGAATGCCCTACGCCGAATGTATCAAAAACTGATTCTTCTCTAGCTGGAAATGCTGCTAAACCGTTCTTAGCACGGATTGTTGTCATTTTCTCACGGCGACCAGTCAAGACTTTATGGGGGTACGCCTGATGACCTACATCCCAAACTAATCGGTCATTTGGAGTATTAAAGCAATAATGCAGCGCAACCGTCAGCTCAACCACGCCGAGGTTAGCACCGAAATGGCCACCACTCTGGCCTGCTGCATATAAAATATATTGACGCAACTCATCAGCCACTTGAACCAATTGGCTATGCTCGAGCTGACGTAATTGTTGAGGATGATCAATTGCATCTAACAATGGCGTAACAGGGCGTTGAGTTGGAATTTCGGTATACAACATATGTGGCAAAGCCTTTATAAGCCTGGCAAATCCTAAGCTGGGTCAAAATGGGTCGATCATACAATCGAATGAAGTCACCTTCAATCAGCCACATTTGCGAACGAGGTCATGCAAAGCAGTCTCTCATACAGTATGGGTATGGTTGGCAGATTATCCTGAATAATCTGACTATTTATCAACTATTATCGTCTTCTTTATACAAAAAAGAAAACCTTAGTGCTCAAAATGATTATGACAATTCGACCAATCTCCCAGCATTACGCTATACTTTAAACCGTTTTCGGTTAAAAGATGAGTTAATCTGTGCCTATAGAGTTCATTGCAACATCAAAACTCCCGACTGCTTTTGGTGAATTCAATATTTCTGTGTTTCAAGATCCAGTATCAGGTGAAGAACATGTGGCACTGTCTAAAGGGTTAGAAAATCCACCCACAGGCCCTGTTTTAGTACGTGTTCATTCAGAATGCTTAACAGGTGATGCTTTTGCGTCATTAAAATGTGACTGCGGCCCTCAATTACAGGCAACTCAAAAGCTCATTAACGAAGCAGGTCAAGGCGTTATTTTATATTTACGCCAAGAAGGCCGTGGTATTGGGCTTACGAATAAAATTCGTGCGTATGCCTTACAAGATCAAGGTCATGACACGGTAGATGCAAATTTACTTTTAAATTTGCCAGCTGATGCGCGCCGTTATGACATGTGTAGCATTATGCTCGATCACTTAAAAGTAAAAGAAGTTAAGTTAATTACTAACAATCCTTTGAAAATTCAGGCACTCAAGGATCAAGGTATTAATGTGGTTGGTCGTGTTCCGTTAACGGTTGGACGTAATCCTTTTAATGAACAATATTTAAAAACTAAACGTGAACGCATGGATCACCTTTATCAAAAAGATGATTTCTAAAACAAAATTATAAACTTAAAAATAATTGGAAGGGATTTTTAAGACATTTCTCAAAAATCCCTTACTTTTTTTATGGTTTTGTGTTTTGATGTATCTATCTCCTATCTCAATCATCTTTGAGGGTCACTATGCAACATCCGACTTCAACAGATATTCAACGTGTCCGCGAATTTCTCCTCGATTTACAAGCCCGTATTTGTGCTGGTTTAGAACAACAAGAAAAAGCTGGCGGTGGTACGGGTGAATTCATTATTGATGATTGGGAACGTCCAGAAGGTGGTGGTGGTCGTTCACGAGTTTTACAAAATGGCACCGTGATTGAAAAGGGTGGTGTGATGTTTTCTCACATCAACATTAGTAAACTGCCCGCTTCTGCTACAGAAAGACATCCTCAAATTGCTGGTGCTAAAGCACAAGCGCTTGGTGTGTCATTAGTCATTCATCCCAAAAACCCAAACATTCCAACCTCCCATGCCAATGTACGTTTATTCGTTGCAGAGCCTGAAGGACAAGATCCAATTTGGTGGTTTGGTGGTGGTTTTGACTTAACACCATTCTATCCAGATGAACAGGATGTTATCGATTGGCATCAAGCCGCACATGACCTATGCCAGCCTTTTGGCGACAATGTCTACACTGAACATAAAAAATGGTGTGATGATTACTTCTATCTAAAACATCGAGATGAACAGCGTGGTGTCGGTGGTTTATTCTTTGATGATTTAAATTGCTGGGATTTCGAAACCTGCTTTAAATATATCCAAGCTGTAGGCAATGGTTATTTAAATGCCATTCTGCCAATTTTTGAAAAACATCGTGAACAGCCTTATACCGAAGCTCAACGAGAGTTCCAGCTTTACCGTCGTGGTCGTTATGTCGAATATAATTTAGTCTATGACCGCGGAACATTGTTTGGCTTACAAACAGGTGGACGTATCGAGTCTATTTTAGTCAGCCTGCCTAATCTTGCAGCTTGGTCGTATCGTCCAGAATGGGATGAAGACTCACCAGAGAAACGTTTAACCGACTATTACTTAAAACCTCGTGACTGGTTAAACCTAAAAGAAAAAGTTGCTTAATTTTTTGCTTTTCGGAGATTCTTTGGCTTCCACCCTAAAGAATCTCCTTTTTTATTTTCAATTTTCTGAATCTCATTCAAATATTTTTTCTTATTAAAATTTGGCTTATAGTGAGACCTGCTGAAAATTCAGTACAGACTTTATCTGCCTCATGCCATTTTAAAATTTTGGATATAAGAATGACCAAACAGTTTGCAGTAATTGGCAACCCCATCGAACAATCACGCTCTCCTGAATTGCATCATGCTTTCGCTCAAAAAACAGGTGTTGACCTAAATTACCAAAAACGTCTCGCGCCTCTTGATGGTTTTGAGCCGAGTATGCGTAGTTTCTTTGAAAATGGCGGGATTGGCATGAACGTTACCGTGCCGTTTAAAGAACAGGCGTTTGCTTTGTGTGATGTGCTGACTGAACGTGCTCAAATTGCCAAAGCTGTAAATACACTTTGGATGAAAGATGGCAAATTACATGGTGACAATACAGATGGCCAAGGCTTAGTTGCCGCAATTGAAGCTTTAGATTGGAACTTAGAAAATACAACTATTTTAATTTTAGGTGCTGGTGGTGCAACTCGTGGTGTTATTTACCCGCTTGTGCAGGCTGGCGCTAAAAAGATTGTGATTGCAAATCGGACTATTGCTCGTGCTGATCAACTTGTAGATGACTTAAAAGCAGCAGTCCCGCAAGCTCAATTACAAGCAATTTCTCTAAATGAGCTAGAAGGGAAATTTGATATTGTAATTAATGCAACTTCTGCAAGCCTGTCTGGTGATGCATTACAACTACCAGAAAATTTAGAGTTCAAATATGCCTATGAGATGGCCTATGGCAAGCCATCTAGCTTTCTTGATCAAGCCAAACAGCGCAATGTACCTTATGCGGAAGGTTTTGGCATGCTCGTTGGTCAGGCCATTGAAGCTTTCTATATTTGGAATGGCGTAAAGCCAGAATTAAAAGATTTTCTATAAGTCAAAAAAGAACCTACTTAAGTAGGTTCTTTTTATCTCAGCTATTATTTTTTTGCTGCAACCATCTGCTTATAAACATCTCGGAAAATCTCATAATCAATAAATTCATTATGTTCAGGTTTTAAATTCTGAATTGTTTTTTCCGTAAGTTGCTGTTTGCGAGCAGCGATATAAACTTTACCTAAAATATCAGCTGTTTCTGACAACAAGTGTTTTTCTTCGTCAGAACTACCATTTTGTTTTTCAAACTCTAATTGATACTGTTTTGAGAAAAGCTCTGCAGGTTGCTTATATTGTTTCTGTAGTTTTTGCCATGCTTCACGCCCAGCTTCACCTTGTATTGTTGTGATCACAATATGGTCCACAGCTCGGCCTAAGTCATTATCAAATTGGTCTTCTTGCTCAAGATGATGCTTTTTCTGCAACGCCTCAATACGTTCTAAAGCTTTACCTTGTGGGTTATAGGTTTCCTCTTCAGAGAACCAGTAAGCATAAACCTCGGCAATTTCTTGCAACTGTTGAACTGAATAATAATGAATATATGACGGTTTTTCGGCAGTCAATTTTGCAATAAACACAGCCTTATACGTCTTGTCATAAGCATGTGTTGCATCATAAGTTTGGTTAGCCAACAGCGCCAGAGTCGAGTCTAAATCTTGTACATCGCTATGAGCGCCAACTGGATGCTCAGAAACATCACTCTGCCCAAGTTTTTCACTAAACCCTTTTATGAAGTTTTCAAATAAAGAACCTTTGCTTGCTTCTGCAACTGATTTAGCTTGTTTAAGTTGCTGCTGATTAATTGGGGTCGCTCTACCATAATTGAGAATTTGCATGTCTGCTTTAATATTAAAGCGATGGTTAAATTCAGCTGGTGTATACGCAATATCATAATCCGCGTTGACTAAACGGCCCTTTTCATCCAGTCCGACATCAATCGCAACCGGATTTCTTTGTTTTGGTAAAGCTTGTTCAATTTCTGCCTTATGCTTGATCCATAGAGCTTTGAATGCTTCATCATCAACAAACTGGTTTTGATCATAAGCAGCAAAAGTTTGTTTCAATGCAGCTTGACGAGCTTTAATCTGAGTTTTTTCGGTATTTACAGCACTCTGATCAAGCACATCAATACCGTAAATTTGACAGTAATTAATATCACCTAAGGCAACTGGACTTTTTTGAGACTGTAATTCAACACACTGATCTTCTGTAAGTGAAGCCACTTCTTCATCTTGTGCGACTTCTTCAGCATCTGCTACAGCAACATCTTCCGCTTGGGCCGTATCAGAAGCTTCCTCTTCAACTGCCCCATCTTGAGCTGCACTTGATTGGTCTTCATCACCATATTCAGAATCTAAGGCATTACCAAAATGAGCATTAATAAGTGAATAAAGTTGCTGGCTAACTGCGGCTGCATCTTCAGAAGAAACTTTTTGCCCATCAGCATTACCCTCTTTACTCTTCGCTTCCGAAGCAGCTAATTCAGTTGCTATAGTTTCGGCAATCTTTTCTTCATCAAAACCAAAAACATTTTTTTGCAGATATTTAGCATTGACCTGACTATAGAGCTCTGATTGTAGCAATAACGCTTCAACCGTATCTTTTAAACGAATTTTTTCTACAATTCCCGCTTTACGCTCAGCGTCACTAACTGATAAACGCTGTAAATTTTGTGGTTCAGCCAAACGATAAGATACAGCGCCAGAAGCTTTCGCATATTCAACGAATTTCTTCATGTCGACATTCGTAAACAAATTTTTATACTTTGAAAAATCCACATACGCTAAATTATTTTGATTATCTTTATTGACCAGATAAGGCATTAATCCAAAATAATTAACGTAAAATTTATAATCTTTCAGATCAAGTACCATTGGCAATTTTGCCTGTACCAAAAGTGTCGGTTTTTCATACCTTGCTGTAAGGTTTAAAGACCCCATTTTTTGACGATAATGAACCGAACCATCGTAACTAAATTCAAGATCATTTAATAAATTAATTAATACGGCGTTTACTTTTTCTGAGCGTGATTCACCAGAAATACCCGAATCCGTCTGCTCATTTGCAATTGCGGCATACAGCGCCTGCTTCTGTTTTTTATTCAAATTAATTTTTTGTTCACGTAAATATTGATCTACTTTTTTTTGCACTGCAGCATCTAGCTGCGCTGTTTTTTCTACATTATTTATTTTTTTTGACTGGTTTGGATCAACACTAACTTTAAAATTCCCACGATAGTCATAGCTTGGGTATTCATACATTGCATTCATACCCTGAATGACTTTTTGATCTAACTGAGTAGATGCTACAGATGGACGTAGGTTATGCTGCGCACAAGCGGTCAAACCCAAACTAAACAAACATAAACTGAGATATTTTAAATACATAACCTTTTTTAAAACCTTATCGCTTTATCTTTTTAGCAAAACTTGCTAAAAATAAGAAAATTAGTTGTTTTTTCACATAAAAGTATAAGTCCTGAATGTAGCAGAAATTATAATTTCAGGTGTATTTATTTTCGACAAAATTCGCTTTTCTGACATTTCTTTCGGGTGCGATTAACATTGTATTTTTATCATGCGAGTGAATAATCAAATCATCGATACAGATAATCCCACAATGATTCAAAATTAGGATTAAAGCCATGCCAGCATATAAAGCCCCGCTACACGATATCCGCTTCTTAATGAATGAAGTACTAGATTACCCTGCTCACTATAAAACTTTATCAAATGGTGAAAATGCAGATCCAGATACTGTTGATATGATTCTTGAAGGTGCGGCAGATTATTGTGAAAACGTATTGTCGCCACTTAACCAATCTGGTGATGAAGAAGGTTGCCATTTTGACAACGGCGAAGTAACTACTCCTAAAGGCTTTAAAGAAGCTTATGACCAATTCGTAATGGGCGGTTGGCAAGGTCTTTCTTACCCAGAAGAATTTGGTGGTCAAGGCCTTCCAATGTCTTTAAACCTGATTAAATCAGAGATGATGGGTACTGCAAATTGGTCATTTACCATGTACCCAGGTTTAAGTTCTGGTTGTATGAACACTATTTTGCAATTCGGGACTGATGAGCAAAAACAAACATATATGCCTAAGCTTGTTGAAGGCACTTGGAGCGGCACAATGTGCTTAACCGAACCTCAATGTGGTACAGACTTAGGTCAGGTAAAAACTAAAGCTGAACCTCAAGCAGACGGTAGTTACAAAATCACCGGTACAAAAATCTTCATTTCTGCTGGTGAACATGATTTAACTGAAAACATCATTCACATCGTACTTGCACGCCTTCCGGATGCACCTGCTGGTACTCGCGGTATCTCATTATTCATCGTACCAAAATTCATGCCTACAGCTGATGGCGGTGTTGGTGAACGTAATACAGTTGCTTGTGGTTCAATCGAACACAAAATGGGGATCCGTGCATCTGCAACTGCGGTACTCAACTTTGATAATGCAACTGGTTATTTAATCGGTGAAGTAAACAAAGGCCTACATGCAATGTTTACCTTCATGAATACAGCACGTATTGGTACTGCTGTTCAAGGTATTGCACACGCTGAGTTATCTTTCCAAGGCGCATTACCATATGCCAAAGATCGTATGTCAATGCGTGCGCTTTCTGGTAAAAAAGATCCAGATAAAGTTGCTGATGCAATCATTCACCATGCAGACGTACGCCGTATGCTGTTAACTCAAAAAGCAATCGCTGAAGGCGGTCGCTCTATGATTTACTACGCTGCTCAAATCGCTGACAAAATGACAGATGCTTTAGCACGTGGTGATCAAGCTGCTTTTGAAGACTACGATGATAAACTTGGTTTCTATACACCAATTTTAAAAGGTTTCTTAACTGAACTTGGTTTAGAAGCTGCTAACCACGGTATGCAAGTTTACGGTGGCCATGGCTACATTAAAGAATGGGGTATGGAGCAAATCGCACGTGATGCACGTATTGCGACTTTGTATGAAGGAACAACTGGCGTTCAAGCACTCGACTTGATTGGCCGTAAAGTGTTGTTAAGTTCAAAAGGTAAAGTGGTTCGTGAATACACTGCTGAAATCCTAAAATTCTGTGCTGCCCATGCACGTAATAAATATTTACGTCGTTTTGCTTGGGACTTAACTAAGCTTTGTGCTCAGTGGAACACTTTAACAGTTCGTATCATGCTTGCTGCACGTAAAGACCGTGACATCGTATCTTCTGCTTCTGTAGATTTCTTGATGTTCTCAGGCTACGTGATGATGGCTTATTTCTGGGCTCAACAAGCTGTGGTTGCTTCTGAGAAATTAGAAGCAGGTAACGGCCAAGAAACTGCTGAATTCTATAAAGCAAAAATCAAAGTTGCTGATTTCTACTTCGACCGTTTATTACCACGTGCTCAAGGTCATGCAGAATCAATGGTGACTACATCTCGCACATTAACATCATTACCAGTGGAACACTTTAGCTTCGATTACTAATCATTGTTAAATAGTGAAACGAAAAAGAGCGCAGTATAAATTGCGCTCTTTTCATATAAAGAGGTATCTATTCTTTAGTTAAAACATAAGCCTGATTTGGAACAAAATAGTTTTGCTCTAAAAATTCACGATTTTTTCCATAGTCGCTATAAAGTAATTTTTCTAAATTTGTGATCAATCTTTGATTTGAATCAAGATTAAAATAAAAATTAACTTTAGATAATGGACATTGAATCGTTAACTCACGCTCTTTTTCATCTACTTTCCAATTTAGAGTAGGACATAACTGATTTACAGCAGCACTTTTAGCACCGTCCTTACTTCCCACACGACCAAAATGGACAACATTCCAATAAGCTGACCCATTTGGTAATAAATTTAAAATATATTCTGCTTCGCCTGATTCACAATCAGCAAAAGCATCCTCGCATGAAATACGAGTGTGATATCGCCCTACATATTGCAATGAGGCTGTGTTTAATTTTTGGGTTTGATCTGAGGTATCTTCAGGTAAAAAAGTTCGTCCAGCGACATAATCCAATGTTTTTATAGACGTACTACTTTTTATTAAGTTTTCTTCATGATTAGAACTTGTAGTTGAGTGATCTTTTGAGTTGGTATGGCTTATATCGCAAGCACTGAGTGTCATGCACATCGCAGCCACTACAACCACATGCTTAACTGAAAAACGAGACCACTTCAAAGACATATACATTATTCACAGATAACAGCAACAGCTCTATTTACACTTCAAATCAAGTATTAGCTGATTGCCGCTTTAAACTCTTAAGCCCTGAAAGGGTGCATTTTAGTAGATGTTAGTTTCGTTCATTTCAATCCTTTACATATTTTAACTATTTTACTTTTTAAAGGACTTTAAACCCGTTATTTCGTCTCCATATTTTTATTAAACAAGAGCAATAGCTTCTTGTAACTTTTATCTTTAAGGAGAATTAGATGGCCAGTTCTGGTTTATATCGCTCGAACCGACACAGCATGATCGCCGGTGTAATGGGTGGTATTGCTGAACGTTTTGGTTGGAACGTAACTTTATTACGTGTCATTTTTGTTTTGATCTCAATTATGAGTGCTGCCTTTCCAGGAATTTTAGTTTATCTGGTTTTATGGTTAGTGATTCCAAAAAAACAGCCAGAACATATTGAAGGCTATCGACAATCCGTCCGAACAGTAAATGAAGAACAAGTACGTTAATTAATAACTTTGGTCGCTACGGTTGCAGCCCCTAATCAACCGTAGCTTTTTTTATTCTAAAAATTATAACTTTCGATTTAACTGTTGCTGTAATGCAGCAATCATATCTGCACGGCTAATCATTCCTATAAGCTTGCGATCTTCAACCACAGGAATGTAATTAAAAGACTTTTCAACAAAGTATGGCACCAAATCTTGAATAGGTTGAGTTGGCAGTACGGTAATCACTCTACGGCTCATAATTTGTTTTACATAATGCTGCCAAGAATTTCTTGGGTCGGCTGCGCCTTTAAACCATTCTACGACTTCATATAACGCTAAAGTTCCGACCAAATGATTTTCTGTATTTACTACAGGTAGGCTCATTAAGTTCACTTGTTTAAACTTATCGAGTGCCTGATGAATATCATCATCTTCATGTAGTTTAATCACATCACGGCTCATAATATCCTGACAGATATATTTATTTACCATACGCTCATTGGCATGTTCCTGAGCTTCTAAAATGATTTTTTCTAAGTCGTATTGGCTAATATCTAAAAGTTCAGTGTGATGCCCTAATGCATACTCAATATCTTTCGGCTGAATCGATACTTTTTGAGTTGGCGTTGGGTCCTTACTTCGCTCATTTAAATGCGCGGTAACCGGATAATGTCGCCCAATCAATCGATTAAAGAAAACAGCAAACCCAAGTAGAAGTAACGAATTGAGTAAAACTGGATAAAAAATAAAGTAAAAGCCCAACTTATGAATTGTGGCCCCACCTAGTACTGCTGTAATCGCAACCGCTCCACTCGGTGGGTGCAAAGAGTCGGTGGTCATCATTAAAAAAATGGCAAAACCAACTGCAACACTAAAAGCTGTGGTTAAATCCGGAATCCACTGCGCACAAGCAACCCCAATAATTCCAGCCAACGTATTACCGACAATAACATTCCATGGTTGGGCCAAAGGACTAGTCGGCACAGCAAACAATAGAACAGATGAGGCGCCCATTGGGGCGATGTACCATGCATTAATTCCACCGAGAACATACCAGCTAATTAAGGAGGAAATTGCTAAACCACACAAAGCCCCAATACCGCAAAGTAACCGTTCTTTTAAGGGTAAAACTTTAAAATTTGGCTTTAAAATCTGTAACCATTCTCGCTGTATAACACTCACAGTACACCTTAGGGGATATGCCGTCATTTATAACGGGCAAAAGTATACGCCCAAAGCCACATAAAGTGCATTTAAATTATACCTTTTAACTATCAGAAAACTTATTAAACCTATTCTTACTATTCTAAAACTTTAATATTCCATCAATTTTTCATTTAAATAACGCCAATAACGCTTCGGCAAATATTGCACATGAAGTTTTATATTTTGCCGTTCAGTAATATTAACGCTCTTAAAATAATCCTTCCAAAGCTGATCATATAAAACTTCCTGCTCATCAAGCTCAAGCTGAAAGCTTTGGCTCATTCCATTTTTTAAATTACGATCAACATCCGAGGCTTCTAATGAAACTTCATGTATTTCACGTAAATCATAATAGATTCCAAACTTGCGTTGTTCGTCATAAATAAGCCAACGTTGATCTTGATAACGCCGTTTAAAATGAGGCTGAATAAGCGGTAAAACATTAAAATCAGGACGTACTAAACTTAAAAAAAGTTCATCCTTGGTTTTCTTAAACCGAATAAAAGCCTCCATCCGATGCTTCTCTCGCCCGACCTTTTTCGTCCACTGCACAATCGCTAAAATACTAGGATTTGAATAATCTTTTTCAATGGAAACATGGCTAGTAAACACATAGATACAATAATCAAATAAGTGCTGATAGGCGTCTAAAGATTCAGATAAAGAGGCAAAATAAAATTGTTTTAACGAAGATGGTGTAAGCTTTTTTTGTAACGCTGACCACACACGTTCGGCATGTTGCTCGTTATTTGCAATCTCAATTTTATCGGCAAATAAGCCATGCTGAGCTGCATCATTCAGGCAAAGCCTGACCTGTAATTCTTTAAATTGAAATGCACGAAAAACACAGCTCAGCAGCCCAACCATTGAACCATCAAAATAGTAAGCCACTTCCTCATTAAACATGGCTAAAACCCAAGGCTTAATTGTGGCGAGAGTTGCTGCACATATTTCGAGGAACCCTGCGTTAAAATCTGTTGCCGAATGTAGCCAGAAGATAGTTCTTTTTGGAATTTTGGACTGTCTTCGCAGCGAATAAAGAATTTTGCACGCTGATAGGCCACGCCTAGTTTTTTTAATAAATCAATATGGATTTTTCCAAAACGGCGAGCTTGCACAATTTTCTTCGCCGATTTCACACCAATGCCTGGTACACGCAAAATCATCCGATAATCAGCACGATTTAAATCTACCGGAAACTGTTCGGGATGCCTTAATGCCCAGCTTAATTTTGGGTCTACATCAAGGTCTAAGTTTGGGTGTTTTTCATTGACGATTTCATTAACCTCAAAACCATAAAAACGCATCAACCAATCGCTTTGATAGAGTCGGTTTTCACGAAGTAATGGCGGTGCAGAACCTACTGCGGGTAAATAATTATTTTCATTATTAATTGGGATATAGCCAGAAAAATAGACGCGTTTGAGTTTAAATTCTTTGTAGTGCTTGTCTGCCATAAACAAGACATCTTGGTCTGACTCTTGATGAGCACCAACAACCATTTGCGTAGTCTGCCCTGCCGGCACATATTTCGGTACATGCTTAATGATTTGCCGTTCATCTTTAAGCTGAATCAGTCTATCACGGACCAAACCTAAATCTTTTTGCACTTCCTGATGTGATTTTTCTGGTGCAAAAGTTTTTAGACCAATTTCGGTCGGCATCTCTAAATTAATACTCATCCGGTCAGCATATAAACCTGCTTCATGAATCAGTTCAGGAGATGCCCCCCGGAATGGTTTTTAGATGAATATAACCATTAAAGTTTTCTTCAAGACGCAACTTCTTTACGACTTGAAGCATACGCTCCATCGTGTGATCTGCCGATTTAAAAATGCCTGAGCTTAAAAATAAGCCTTCGATATAATTACGGCGATAAAAATTAATGGTTAAATCTACAACCTCTTGCACCGTAAATGCTGCACGTTGGACGTCATTGGAACGGCGTGAAACGCAATAGGCGCAATCAAAAATACATACATTACTAAATAGAATTTTTAAGAGAGATACACAGCGGCCATCTTCAGTATAGCTATGGCAAATTCCTGAATGGCTGGCATCACCCAAACCTTTATCTTTATTTTTACGGTCACTGCCACTTGATGAACAAGACACATCATATTTAGCAGCATCAGCAAGAATCTGTAGTTTTTCCCGAATGCGATCAGACATATCAAACGACTCATTTATGGCATCGTTTAAAAAATATCATTTTGCATTCTTAAATTTAATCCAGTGAAGTACGCTCGGCGTCATGAGGTGACGTTTAAAATAATCTGTCTTAATTAACGTATTCTTCAAGCTGCTTTACACGCTTTTCATACTCTTGCATTGGGCAATATGAATACATCGGTGAGCCAATGTATGAGCCTGCATTATTACATTCCTGATCTACATAGGCTTTCCAAAGTCGCTGAGATTTTAAAATATCTTGGTAACGCTCTGGTTGTTTGTATTCTTCGCTTTGTGTACGAATTTGATCAATCAGAGCAACAATTTTTTCTTCATAAGTCTTTTTAGCTTGTTCAGAACAGCTATGCACAACCATGTTGTTAATACTTTCAAGCTTCATTTCTTTAATGGTCTGGTCTACACATTGGTTGTATTCATCTTGCTCATCAGTTTCGGTTTGCGCGTAAAGCCACGGACTACAGAAAAGACTGGATAAAACAATAAGTTTGCAGCAAAATTTCAACATAACTTCTTCTCAGTTCTATAATTTTTAATATGCTTCAATATAACAAAAAAATGATTATTCACGCACTTGCGCTTGCACCCATCCCATTGCTGAGTTTATCTGCCTTAGGGGTAATAATATTAAATGCTGAGTTCAACCTTTATTCGATTGCAGTTATTTTTCTAGCCCACTTCTTATTTTATTTACTTTTTTATGGCCTTCTGGTTATTCCTTTTGCATATATCATTTCCTATTTTCTCGCCCGTAAAAATCGTTTAAATCTGATGAGTATTTTCATCAGCGCAACTGCGATCTGGATTTTGATTGGCCCTATTACACGTTTGATTTTTGTCGGATCATTCCCTTCCCCTTGGTGGCATATTTATAAGATCTACAGTTTCTATCTGATGATCTTATTTACAGGCTTTTGCTATTGGTTAGGCTTAAAGTGGCTAAGCCAGAAAAACAAATGACCGAATCATGTATTCCCTTGATTAAGCCTTTGCCACTCCCCTACAAAATCCTTATACTTAGGGGCAATTTTTCTCATAAATTCGTGGATGCTACATGAGTCGCGCCATCTCGCACATTGATACATTTCAGGGCTTAATTCTTGCCCTACAAAACTATTGGGCCGAACAAGGCTGCGTCGTACTACAACCTTACGACATGGAAATGGGCGCTGGAACATTCCACACCGCAACATTCTTACGTGCTTTAGGGCCTGAAACTTGGAATGCTGCATACGTTCAACCTTCACGTCGTCCAAAAGATGGCCGCTATGGTGAAAACCCGAACCGTTTGCAACACTACTATCAGTTCCAAGTGGTACTTAAGCCAAATCCAGACAATATCCAACAGCTTTATCTCGATTCTTTAAAAGCAATCGGGATTGATACGCTTACTCACGACATCCGTTTCGTAGAAGATAACTGGGAATCTCCAACGCTAGGTGCTTGGGGCTTAGGTTGGGAAGTTTGGCTTAACGGTATGGAAGTAACTCAGTTCACTTACTTCCAACAAGTCGGTGGTGTTGAATGTTACCCAGTAACAGGCGAAATCACTTACGGTTTAGAACGTCTTGCAATGTACCTTCAAGGTGTTGACTCGGTTTATGACCTTGTTTGGACTAAAGGCCAATTCGGCACGGTAACTTACGGCGACGTATTCCACCAAAATGAAGTTGAGCAATCGACTTATAACTTTGAATACGCTCCAGTTGAAAAACTATTTGAACTGTTTGATTTTTACGAATCAGAAGCAAACCGTTTAATTGAAGCAAAACTTTCTCTTCCTGCTTATGAGCAAGTCGTTAAAGCTTCTCATACCTTTAACTTGCTTGATGCACGTGGTGCAATTTCTGTGACTGAGCGTCAACGTTACATTTTACGTGTACGTACTTTAGCGCGTGCTATTGCACAAAGTTATGTACAAGCGCGTGCAGAACTTGGCTTCCCAATGGCAGAACCACACCTACGTGATGAAGTATTGGCACAGCTAAAAGCACAAGCTGAAAGTGAAGCGGCAAAGGCGGAGAAAAACTAATGAGCAAACATACTGTTTTATTCGAACTTGGCTGTGAAGAGCTTCCACCAAAAAGCTTAAAAACGTTACGTGATGCATTACAGGCAGAAACGGTAAAAGGCTTAAAAGATGCTGGCTTAAACTTCGCATCAATTGAAGCTTATGCGGCACCACGTCGTTTAGCGCTTAAAATTGTTGATATCGATGCTGCTCAAGCGGACACTCAAAAACGTTTTGATGGTCCTGCTGTTCAAGCAGCTTACGATGCAGAAGGCAAACCGACTAAAGCACTCGAAGGCTTTATGCGTGGCCAAGGTATTACTGTTGATCAGCTTTCTACTTTCCAAGCAGGTAAAGTTGAAAAAGTTTGCTATTTAAAAGATGTAAAAGGTCAAAGCCTTGACGCTTTACTTCCACAGATTTTACAAACTGCATTAGACAATTTACCAATTGCTAAGCGTATGCGTTCTGCTGCAAGCCGTACCGAGTTTGTGCGTCCGGTTAAATGGGTTCTTTTACTCAAAGACGACCAAATTGTTGACGCAACTATTCAAGATCACAAAGCTGGTAATGTGACTTATGGTCACCGTTTCCACGCACCAGAAGCAGTGACTTTAGCGCATGCAAATGACTATTTAGCTGCTTTAGAAAAAGCTTACGTTGTTGCGAACTTTGAAAAACGTCAAGCAACCATTCAAGAACAAGTGAAAAAGTTAGCTGATGAAGTTAACGCGACTGCGATTGTTCCAACTGACTTACTTGATGAAGTAACAAGCCTCGTTGAATGGCCTGTAGCTTTACGTGCAACTTTTGAAGAACGCTACTTAGCTGTTCCTCAAGAAGCTCTTATTACGACAATGCAAGACAACCAGAAGTATTTCTGTTTGATCAATGCAGAAGGTAAATTACAGCCTTACTTTATTACTGTTTCAAATATTGAGTCTAAAGATCCGACTCAAATTATTGAAGGTAACGAAAAAGTTGTTCGCCCTCGTTTGTCTGATGCTGAATTCTTCTTCTTACAAGATCAAAAGCAACCGCTTGCATCTCGTAAAGAAAAATTAGCAAACATGGTATTCCAAGCACAGCTTGGTACGCTTTGGGACAAATCAACACGTATTGCAAAACTTGCAGTTGCATTATCTTCAATCACTGGTGCAAACCCAGCTGATGCTGAAAAAGCTGCATTACTTGCTAAATGCGACTTAACCTCTGAGCTTGTTGGTGAATTCCCAGAACTTCAAGGTATTGCGGGTACTTACTACGCGCGTATTGAAGGCGAAAACACTGAAGTTTCAGAAGCTTTAGGTGAACAATACTTACCAAAATTTGCAGGTGATGTTTTACCTAAAACCAAAACAGGTACAACTATTGCTCTTGCTGATCGTTTAGATACGCTGGTTGGTATTTTCGGTATTGGACAAGCGCCTACAGGTTCTAAAGACCCGTTTGCTCTTCGTCGTTCAGCAATTGGTATCTTACGTTTAATCATTGAAAATGAGCTAGACGTAACAATTGAAGAGTTAGTGAATCTTGCACTTCAAGGTTATGGCGATATCGTTAAAGACCACGACAAAACTCGCGCTGATGCTGTTGCGTTCTTGGAAGGTCGTTACCGTGCTAAGTATGAAGACCAAGGCGTTGCTGTTGACGTACTTCAAGCCGTTCAAGCTCTTGCACCAAAATCTCCACTTGATTTTGACAAGCGCGTAAATGCTGTTAACCACTTCCGTACATTACCTGAAGCTGCTGCACTTGCTGCTGCAAACAAACGTGTTGCTAATATTCTTGCAAAAGAAGCAGCACCAGAAGGTTCTGTCGTTGAAGCAAGCTTGGTTGAAGATGCTGAAAAAGCATTATTCGCTGAACTTCAAGCAGTTACCCCTGCTGTTGAACCATTACTTGCAGCAAAAGACTATACTGCTGCCCTTTCTAAGCTTGCAGCACTTCGCGCGCCGATTGATGCATTCTTTGATGGTGTAATGGTAATGGCAGATGATGCTGATCTAAAGGCAAACCGTTTACGTTTATTGGCTCAGTTACGTAACTTGTTTACTGCTGTTGCTGATGTAAGTGTGTTGCAGGGCTAATTAGCTCATTATTAAATAAAGGGATCTTTTAGAGATCCCTTTATTTTTTTAGTTAAACAAATGCTTTAATCTCTTCTAAACTTTTCGATGGCTCAAACCACATAAAATCATAATCGGCCACATCATGAATATAAAACGGATCATTTTTCATGATTTCTTCGGCTTCTTGAATCGAAGAGCTTAGAACTAAAATTACACCACCTACTCTATTTTCCCGGCGTCCCGACGCTAAAAATTTCTTTTGCTCATAGTACTGATCTAAAAATGCAATATGCTCTTTGAGTACAGCATCAACTTCGGCTAATGGTTTTTTATAAGTCAGGGTAACAACAATCATCTCATTCTCTTAAAGTAAGCAGCACATGACATAACATCAATCTACAGATCCTTTAATTATCTATAGCTTATTCGATAGTACGCCTATTCCCCCAATTCATCCATACCAAGCTCCCCACAATAATCACTCCACCTAACAGCACCATCATTGATGGTTTTTCATTTAAGAAAACAACGGCTAAACTCATCGCGACAATCGGCGAGCAATATAAAAAATTCGATGCAATCGTTAATGGCATATTTTTAAGTACATATCCCCAAAGAACATAAGCCATCGCACTTGGGAAAATACCCAATAAGACAACCGACATATTGGCTTGCCAAGTAGCATGTAAAATTTCATTGGGTAAGTGAACACTATAAAATAGTAAAGGAATAGTCCCGAACCAAATGATGTAGCACATCATGCTCAAGGCATCATAGTTTAAAGCAAATTTTTTATATAAATTAAAATAAAGGCCCCACGCAATTGCAGCTAAAACAATCAATAAACTATAAGGGCTCGGTACACCAAAACCATGATCTCCACTAACCACCAACACGGCGCCGCAAAGCCCCAATAAAATACATAGCCACTGTTTGAACCGAATTTGCTCTTTAAAAACTAAAGCTGAAATAATAAAGGTAAATAACGGAATAGACTGACTTAAAATGCTGGAGGCAACCGCAGTCACATATTGTTGCCCTGTATTTATCAGCAAATGATGCAGTGTTACAGAGAAAAATCCTAACACCCCAAGCGCAGGAGCATCTTTCCACTTTAAAGGCTGAATGCCTTTTTTTATGACCAAAAGCAGCAAAAAAAACGATGCAATCAAAAAGCGAAGTAAGGCAATGTGCTGCGGGGTATATGAATGCAAAGCACTATGCACACCAATAGGTGAATAGCCCCAGCAAAAGACGGTCACAGCAATACATAAATAGAGCTTAAATGCGGGAGGCTGGGTTTCGGCAGCAAGAGAAATTGCCATGTTAAATCTGCACTAATGAAATGGAACTCTTTCATCATATGCGCATGGATAGTTCAATAAAATTAACTTATATTGAGTTTAATATTCATTAAAAGTGAATGATAAAACATGGATATCTCTCAATTAAAGATGTTCCAAACCGTGGTTGAATGCGGAACAATGGCAAAGGCATCAATGCAACTGCATTGTGTACCATCCAACATTACGACACGGATTAAACAACTCGAAGAAGAGCTTGGTGCACCTTTATTTTATCGGGAAGGAAAAAGTTTAAAACTCACTCCATCAGGAGAAATCTTTATAGATTATTGCCATAAAATTTTAGCGCTATGCGATGAGGCAAAACGAAGTATTCATCCAGATGCACCACCTTCTGGCCCATTAAAAATTGGAGCAATTGAATCTTCTGCCACAACACGTTTACCCAATTTACTTGCGAAATATCATCAACGTTTTCCAGAAGTTTCCATTCAAATTATTACCGGCACATGGAAACAGCTATTAGTCGATATTTCTCAGCACAAACTTGATGGGGCAATTGTCGCAGGTAATATTGAGTTTCCGATGCTCAATAAACTCAACATTTACCAAGAAGACATGGTCTTAATCGCATCTCACTCTTTGGGAGAAATTCATTGCCAAGAAGATTTGATTGGCAAAGAAATTTTTATGTGGACTGAAGGCTGTCCTTACCGTGCAGCCCTCGAAGAATGGCTTAAACTTAAGAATATCTCTCTTCCCATCACCAGCATTACCAGCTATGCCACGATTATTGGCTGTGTCAGTGCAGGCTCAGGGGTAGCTTTAGTGCCTAAAAGTATTTATGAGCAATATAAGAATTTGGCTCATATCCAAAGTTATAAATTTGAATATCTTGCCTTTATGCAAAATCACTTTTTCTGGCACAAAAATGTGAGCAACCATAAAGCCAGAGACATGTTTATAGAATTGATTAAGACTGAATTTAGTTTATGAATCATTGCAATGATTCGTTTAGCGCTATTAAATGATGATTTATCGTAATCAAATCGTATGGGTTTTATCTCATTGCAGTACAAGCTTTATTTTTAACAGTAAGATCACCACTTCATGTTTTGATTCTGGTTGGGGAGATTGATCCATATGAAAACCTTACAAGTGTTATGCGTTGCAAGTTCTATATTGGCTTCATCAACCTTATTTGCAGAAACAACACAGCCACAGCAAGTTGTTGAAACGACACCTAAAACACAACCTTATGGTGACAATCCTAGCTTAGGGCGCGTACTATTGTATAAAACAGGCAAAGGTATACAAAATTTAGGAAACTCTATTCAAGGTGCTTCTGAAAAAACATCGAATAAAATTAGTGAGAAATGGCAAAATACCAAAGAATTCACTGCTGAAAAAGCAGAAGTGGTTCAACAAAAAGCAGATACCGCCAAAGTATTTACCGAACAGAAAATAGAGCAAGCCAAACAAAATATTACCAGTAGCCGAAATGGTGAAAATATTCCGATCGAGCAAGGTGAATTAAGTAAATCGAGCACAACAGCTAACTAATTTTTTGGATAGCGCGATAACTTCGCGCTCTTATAAACACAGATATTCATCTAGAAATAATGTCATTAACTATAAGAAAGCTAGGAATCTGCCTTATGAATAGTCAAAAACTCCTCTTTACAACACTATGCTGCTTAGCATTAACTGCATGTGCGACCTCTACACCTCCTTCTTCATCTTATTCTCAGGCACAAGTTTTAGAACAAGATACAAATATCGAGGCTTATCCCTCTACCACAGGTAATGTAGCCAAACTCATTAAACAAGATAAACAGGCTTGTATGATTGAATTTACTGGCTATTTAGGGGGCGGACATGTAACTGAGCACTGGACTTTTAATAATAATGGTCTGATTTCAGCGACCTCATCGACTATGCAGTATCCTGATGAATCAGGCATATTAAATCAGGCAACCAACTCTACAACCAAAAGTTCAACGACATTTAATATTCAAGATCCAGAAATTCAGAATAATTTCAAGAAACTCCAAAACAACTTTAATCCAGCAAATCTAGCAAAGTGTAATTAATACTTTTACATAAAAAGCCCGTTGCAGAAGTTACCCTTTGCAACGGGTTATAGCCATTTATAAATTTCTTGGACCTAATTTAAAAAATTATAAATAAGCTATTTAATTAATAGTCAAACCATTTGTTGCTGCCAGTAAATCAATACGAGGGAAAACCAATCCCGTTCTTGGATCAGTAATTGGTTTACCGGTCGTTTTTAAACGACTAATCGTTTGATCAATACTTTCTGTCGGACTCACACGATTTGCTCGTAATAAAGCAATTGCACCTGCCACATGTGGTGTCGCTTGAGATGTACCACCCATGGTGTAACCACCCGCCGTGATCATTGCTCCCGGTGCCAATAAGGTCACAAGACTACCACCATTACTAAAGCACGCTACCTTATCTGCCGCTGTGGTTGGGTCCGAACATTTCACAGGGTTCCCCCATGACACACCACCAATATTACTATCATAAACAGCACCTACTCTTACTGCACCAGCTACACAAGCAGGAGATGAGATGCCATCTGAAAATGCATCATTACCTGAAGCGACTACAGGCACCACACCAGCAGCTCGTGCATTGGCAAATGCCGTTCCATAACTGCTATCACTACACTCAGAGGTATATTTAACACCCGGTACGCCAAGGCTCAAGTTAACTGCTTTAATATTATAGGTTTGTGCATTATTTACAGCCCAGTTAATCCCTGCGAGGATATCACTATCATAAGCTGTGCTTACCCATTTACCTTGGGATCTCACTTTTCTAAAGACATCAATGCCTATAATTTTGGTCTTGGTAGCAACCTTAGATACGATCCCTGAAACATTACTACCATGCCCATCATCATCTAAAGCGCCATCATCTGGTGCACTATCAAATGAATAAACCACTCGACATGTGTTTGATGGTGTATTTACTGCCGTACAGCCAAAATCAGAGTGAAGATAATTCACACCTGTATCAATCACCGCCACACTAGAGCCTTCGCCCGTAAAACCATTGGTATTGGCTTGTGGTTGATTAATTAAAGGTAAACTTTCATTGGTCGTAGTCTGGTTAATACGGTTCGGATAAACCGCTTTAACATTTGGATCATTTAATAAAGTCACCAAAGCTTCGCGATTACTAATTCGATAGAAAGCTAAAGGCAAATTATTGTAGTCCCGAAGTACTTGTACACCACCAGCACGGTTAAACCTTGCCTGTATATTCTTTTTATTTGTTGCAATATAACTCCGCCGTTCTAAACCGGAAGGCACACTCACCGAAGGAATATTGTATTCGACGATTAAATCATTCGAATCATTATTAACCAAGGCATCCAAATCAATTTTGCCCTGAAATACTTTTTGTTTTGCTGCTTGATTTAACCGCTGTTTAGCACCTTTAGAGTCCAAAGGAAGAGCGGATGCAGTTGTACTTAATATTGTACATAGACCTAATAGAAATAACGTTTTACTTTGCATTATTTTTCTCCGTAGTTTTTCAACTAACAATTTGCTTATTTCGCTTTTATTTCATTTGCTGGATCTTTTTCTGGATCAATCGGTTGAATAGAAAGATCACTTTTTGTGTCATAAAAAGGGACGGTATCAGCTGATACCGATTGAGGATGAGTTGAATGTTGAGATAGATTTTTAGGTTGAGTAGGCTCCTTAAGTTTAGAAAGAAAGGACGCGGTGTCTGGTTGTGGCGAATTCGACTCATGTAAAGCAGAATTGAACACATCAGATGCACCACTTGTTGGCTTAAGATAGAGAACAACGGCGACCAAGCCGACCAATACAAGAAGGGAAGCAATAATTTTCATCTGTCATATCTCTGTTTTTTTGTTTATAGATATCTATTTTTATTTTTGATTATTCGAAATAAAGTGCCATTTCTTTCAATATATTTCATGTGAAATTTCTATTTCATGAAATATACAAACCTGAGAAAAGCCAAAGTACCTTTTCTCGAATAAGCAAAAATACAGTTCTGCCCTTACATTTATATTTCTGGCAGAAGATGGTTCAAAAAAGTGCTAAAAAAGCACTCCATTCTCATAATAAGCAATAATTATGCCGTTTCCTCTAATAAATAATTAGATTCACATCACATTTAAAGATATAAAGAACAAGTCAGGAAAAAACGAAAGACAAGCGAGCTTAATTAGAATATCTAACAAATAAATGTTCTTTTTCACTTTATTATTAATTTTTATTAATCTTCACAATTTATCCCTAGTCTGTTTACTCAACGTAACACTGTTGTAACATTTTGATGAAGTTAGTTCCCAAGCCCATATTTCCTTGGCTATGATTCGTTTGCGTTTATGAAATACCTCACTAAAAGGGTATATTCTTTGAAGGATATCGCAATGAAAATGATGAAAACAGCTATCGTTACTGCAAGTGTTCTTGCTTCTGCCTCTATTTTTGCACAAAGTGCGGGCGTTAATGCAGGTGCTTCTGCTCAAGTAAATGTACAACCGGGTGGTCTTGTTAGTGGCGTAGCCAATACAGTCAAAAATACTGCACATACTGTGGGTAGCACAGCAAAGCATGCTGGTCATGTAGCGGCTGACACTACAGTTAAAGCAACAAAAAAAACAACAGGAAAAGTGACTGAACTTTCTTCTAAAGCTGCAAATGGTACAAAACATTTTGCTGCCGAAGCTGCGACAGGTACTAAAAATGTAGCAACTAAAGCTGCAAACGGTACTAAACATTTTGCTACCGAAGCAGTAACAGGTACTAAAAATGTAGCGACTAAAGCTGCAAACGGTACTAAAAATCTAGCAGTTGAAGCGAAAGCTGATACAAAAGCAAGTGTTGATGCTGTAAAAGCTAAAGTTGCAGAAAAACAAGCCGACCAAAAAGAATTTACTGCTGAAAAACAAGCTAATGCTCAAGCACATGTAGATACTGTAAAAACTCGTGTAGCTCAAAACCAAGCCGAGCAAAAAGAGTTTGTAGCTGACACAAAAGCAGATGCTCAAGCGAAGTTAAATGCAGCTCAACCAGCACATGCAATTAATGCTCAAACTGGTTTAAATGTTGGTGTTAACGTTGGTCCTGTTGGAGTTAACACAAATGCAAATATAAACGCTGGTGCTCAAGCATCTACACAAAAAGCTGAAAAGAAATCTTGGGTTAAAGGTCTTTTCGGTAATAACTAATCCGTTATAAATAAAAAAGGGCAATTAATTGCCCTTTTTTATTTCTCAAAAAACAAGTATTCAATTCGCTTCAGTTAAAACTAAGCCCGCACGCAAACCAAGCTTCACATTTGGATTTGGAAATAAAATCCAGACCTGATCTTGCTCAACCACATAATTACCAGAAGGTTGAGTTGCAATGATTTCACCTTTGGTAAAAGTCGAAAAATTCGGAGCTTCAGCAGATAAATTCATCTGGAAGTCTTCATCTTTTTTAATTAAAGAATCAGACACCTTAAAGACTCGAATTTTTGTTTTATTGCGTAGCGGTAAGGCTTGCTCAGAAACTACATTACGAATAACTTCATCAACTGCAGCAAATTGGCTCAAGTCATTTTGCCCAAATGGTAAGGCTTTGCCTAACTCTAAAGTTGCGCTCGCCGCTTTAAAATTCTCACTCGTAAAATGTGTAAACGTTTTACCTACTGCATTGTGATAAACCAAAGCATCTAAATCGGCTGCTTCAAGACTTGCTGTTAAATCAGCATCATAGCCATGCGTTTGATAGGGAAATAAAGCAAACGTTGGTAACAATGAAGCACGAATTGCTGTATGTAAATCATAGTGATAGCGTTTAGCGTCACTTGCACTTTCTTGAAAGAAGTTTGTGACAACTTGCTCTAAAACTTCAGCACGCTTTGCTTCTTCAGTCACGGGTAGAGTTTTATACCCGCCACAAAACATTCGATTTACATCATCATACACATAGCGTTTGCCTTGACGCATTGCATAGGGGTTAGCCAATACAAGCAGCAACCTCACAGCAAGGTTTAAACGCCCTGCAAATAAATCCGTGCAAAGATGAGATAACAATTCAATTGGTGCTGTTTCATTACCATGCACTCCAGCTGACAGTACGACAGCTTTGTCGTACTGTGCGTTTGGGGTGCATTCAAGAAGTCCTTCACCCAACCAACGCCAAGAAAAATTATTTTGTTTTCCTTCGCGAGTTGTAGGCTGCTCACCTTGTAAGGTTAATGCTAGAAAATCTTGCATGTCACCTCCTCATTATTTTTGGAAAGGATAAACCGAACCCAAACCTAAAATTTTGGTCAGTTCGTCAAGTGCCATACGGCTTTCCATTAACAAATGCGGATCAGCCAAATCTTCTTGTGCTAAACGATCACGATAATGTTTATCAACCCATTGATTGAGTGTGCCAAACAATTGATCATTCATTAGAACTTTTGGATTTACGGCATTTAACTCAGTTTCGTTTAAAGCTACACGTAAACGCAGACAAGCTGGACCACCACCGTTACGCATACTTTCACGTAAGTCATATACCTGAATAGCATCAATTGGTGTGCCCATTTGAATCATGTCATTTAAATAGCCCCACACTGCTGCATTTTGACGAGACTCTTCTGGTACAACAATAGTCATTCCACCATCTGGACGAGTCAAAATTTGGCTATTAAATAAATAGGTTGCTACGGCATCGTCTACAGTAACGCGGTTTTCAGGCACTTCAATCGAAATAAAGTCTTCACCGATGCTTGCCATTTTTTTACGAATTTCAGCAAAAGCCTGATCTTGATTTAAAAAGGCATGTTGGTGATGGAATAAAACCTGTTGGTTACTTACCGCGATCACATCGTTATGGAAAACGCCCTGATCAATTACATCCGGATTTTGCTGAACAAAAACGGTATGTGCATCATCTAAACGGTGCAAACGTGCAATTGCTTCACTTGCCTCGCGCGTTTGTCGAGCCGGATAGCGTTTTGGTCCCGGCAAGCCATTATTTAAATGTTGTTGACCATAAACAAACACCTGAACACCGCGCTTAGCATAATCACCCCCTAAGCGGTTATGATTGGCTGCACCTTCGTCACCAAACAAAGCCACTTGTGGCAATGCTTCGTGATGTACAAAGTGGCGTTCATTTTTAAAGATGGCTTGTAAAACTTGGCTTGTAGTTTCAGCTTCAATTGAACGGTGAAACTTATTGTTCAGGTTCGCTGCTGTGAAATGCACACGCTCATCTTGGCTATCTGCCGAAGGTGAAACAGTAGCCGCATTGGCAGTCCACATTGGAGAAGCTGAACTTAAAGATGACAATAGTTCAGGTGAATGACGCATTGCTTGAGCAATAACGCTAATGTCATCACCTGTAAAGCCTAAACGGCGTAACATTGGAACATGTGGACGCTCATGCGGAGCAAGTACACCTTGTTTCATTCCCATGTCAGCCAAGGCTTTCATCTTTAGCAAACCTTGTTTCGCTGCTAATTTTGGATTCGAGGTATTATTACGGTTTTTTGTCGATGCTTCATTACCAAACGACAAACCCGCGTAGTGATGTGTTGGTCCCACTAAACCATCGAAGTTTACTTCATATCCTTTCATTTTTTTCTTTCCCTAGTGTTTAAGGCAACACAATCCCTGGAGATAATTTTTCTGGTAAAGTTAAGCTGTCACTTTCAAGTGATGCCATTGGCCAAGCACAATAGTCGGCAGCGTAAAAAGCACTCGCGCGGTGATTACCTGACGCCCCTACACCACCAAACGGTGCAGCACTTGAAGCCCCAGTTAATGGCTTATTCCAATTCACAATACCGGCACGTGCTTCAATGAGTAAGTCATCAAACAGTTCGCGTTTTGGTGAAACCAAACCAACTGACAAGCCAAAACGAGTTGCGTTAGCAATTTTTAATGCTTCATCAAAGTTGTCATAACGTTGAATAGTCGTAAGCGGACCAAAATATTCTTCATCTGGAATATCTTTCACGCCTGTTACATCAACAATGCCTGGCGTAAGTAACGAACTATCTTCTTGTGGACGCGTCATGGCTAATAAACTTTTTGCACCCAGCTCAAGTAATTTTTGCTGAGCATGCATCATGTTTGTTGCAGCAACTGACGAGATTACCCCACCCATAAATGGTTGTTGTTCATCATTCCAATGACCAACTTTTAGGTTTTTAGCAACTTCAACAAAACGTTGAATAAATGCATCACCTTCAGCACCATTTTTTACCAAAATACGGCGCGCACATGTACAACGCTGACCTGCCGAAACAAAAGCAGATTGAATAGCAAGATTAACTACTGCATCAACATCGATAATTTCATCAATAATCAATGCATTATTGCCGCCCATTTCAAGCGCAAGAATTTTTTCAGGTGCACCTGCCATTTGCTTATGTAAGTGATAACCAGTGTTTGCACTTCCGGTAAACAATAAACCATCAATTTCATGTGAAGCAGCTAGCGCTTCACCCGTGGTACGTCCACCTTGAACCAAGTTCATCACACCATTTGGCAGGCCAGCTTGCTGCCAAAGTTTTACAGTTTCTTCAGCAGTCCATGGCGTTAATTCACTTGGTTTAAATACAACTGTGTTGCCAGCAAGTAATGCAGGAACAATATGCCCATTTGGTAGATGGCCCGGGAAGTTATATGGACCGAAAACCGCAAGTACACCATGCGGACGATGACGTAAAGATGCCACACCATCAGCCATTTCAGTTGAGCTTTCGCCTGTACGCTGGTGGTAAGCACGAATCGAAATCGCAACTTTGCCAATCATTGATTGAACTTCAGTTAACGTTTCCCAAAATGGCTTACTGGTTTCTTGGCTAATGACTTCTGCTAAATGCTTTTTATTTTCTTCAAGCAAAGCGGCAAATTTTTCAACAATCGCTACACGTTCTGCAAGTGGTAAACGCGCCCAAGCTGGAAACGCAGTACGCGCTGCCTGACAAGCTTGCTCTACATCAGTAGCAGTAGCCTCGGCACCTGACCATACAGTTTGGTTATCAACTGGATTTGTTTTTTCAAATGTTGCACCGCTGCCTTGTAACCAGACACCGTTTATAAATAAAGAGTTTGACATCAGGATACTTCCATTGGATTTAGTGATAACACACGAACAACGTGACCTTCTTGTACACCGAGTTTTTCAGCTTGTTCATGTGTTAAATTTATTGTGTTATCAACAAGATCAAGCTTTAACAACATTGCCTTATAGTCATGATAATTATCATTGGCAATGAGATATTGGGTCTTACCGACCACAGCTTCACTTATAATTTTGACGTTTAGTAACTGACTTTCTTTTACTGCTCGCAATTCATCAATATTGGCTTCAATGGTTGGACCCGCATCAAAAATATCGACATATCCTTGATAGCGTAAGCCTTCCGACTCAAGCACATGATAAGCAGGTAAAGTTTGTGGATGCATTTTTCCAATTACCTCTTGCGCATCTTTTGGCAAGAGATCTACATAGACTGGGAAACGTGGCATAAGCTCTGCAATAAACACTTTTTGCCCAATTCCACTTAAATAGTCTGCTGTTGAAAAATCCATATTAAAGAAATGGTGACCAATAGCATCCCAAAATGGAGAACATCCATTTTCGTCTGAGAAACCACGCATTTCAGCAATTAACTTTTTCTCGAAATATTGCTTAAAGGCAGCGATAAACATAAAACGGATTTTCGATAAGAATTTACCGTTTTGGTTTTCACGACGCTCTGGATCTAAAAATAATGTACAGAGTTCACTACTACCTGTTCTGTCATTACTTAAAAATAAAGTAGGTAATGACTTATACACATTTAATGCTTTTGAAGCGTGTACTTGAGTACCAACATGAAAGTTGTACCAAGGTTCAATGAGTCCAACAGCAACTTCGATTGCACTTAACCCAATAACACGTTGAGCTTCTGTATCTTCAAGAACAAACAGATAACCTTGTTCACTTTTATGGACATTGCCATTTAAAGTATTGCGAGTACGTGAAATTCGAGCCGAAAGTGTATCCATATTTTGTGGCAAGGAAGTCAGGCCTACACCCGACTTACCTGCTAATTTATAAATATCTTCAAGGTCTCGAAACTCGGCATGACGGACGATCATCATGGCTAGCTTTCCTTTTTTTTTATTTAGCCAACTTTGCCAATGCGCGTTTTAAACGAGCAATTCCTTCATCAATATCTTGTTCAGGAATAATTAGAGACGGTGTAAAACGAACCACGTTAGGTCCTGCGATTAAAGCAAGTAAACCTTCTTCACCTGCCCATGTGGTAATGTCTTTCGCTTTCCCTGCATACTCAGCTTTTAATGCACAACCAATGAGTAAGCCTTGACCACGAATTTCTTCAAAAATCGGGTACTCAGCATTTAATTTATTTAATGCGTCGATGAAATATTGATGACGATGTTTTACACCCTCAAGCACTTCAGGTGTATTAATAAACTCAAATACTGCACCAGCAACCGCACTTGCTAACGGGTTACCACCATAAGTTGTACCATGTGTACCGACTGAAAAATGCGGAGCAAACTTATCGGTTGTTAGCATTGCACCTACTGGGAAACCACCACCTAGTGCTTTTGCAGTCGTTAATACATCTGGAATAACACCAGAGTTCATGTAAGCATACAGTGCACCTGTACGGCCAACACCGGTTTGTACTTCATCAAAAATAAGTAAGGCACCAAACTCATCACACAGTGCACGTAAACCCTTTAAAAATTCGATGTCAGCAGGAATAACGCCGCCTTCACCTTGGATTGGCTCAACAATCACGGCACAAGTTTGCTCATTAATGACCGCTTTTGCAGCTTCTAAATCATTAAAGGCAACATGGTTGATACCGTTTGGAAGAGGTGCAAAGTCTTGTGAATATTTAGGTTGACCACCTGCTGAAACGGTAAATAAGGTACGGCCGTGGAACGCATTGTTAAATGCCACAATGCCACTTTTGCCAGCAACGCCGCTGTCGAGTCCGACTTTACGCGCCAGTTTTAATGCCGCTTCGTTCGCTTCAGCACCTGAGTTACAGAAGAATACTTTATCTGCAAATGTATTTTCGGTGAGTTGTTTTGCAAGGCGTAGAACTGGTTCATTGGTATAACCGTTGCCTACATGCCAAATTTTTGTTGCTTGTTCTGTTAAAGCATTCACTGCCACTGGATGCGCATGACCTAATGCGTTTACTGCAATCCCGCCTGCAAAATCGATATATTCTTTATTTTCTTGATCCCAAATACGTGAACCTTCGCCACGTACCGGAATGAAATTTGCCGGTGCAAAAACTGGAACCATCCAGTCGTTAAAGTTGCTTCGAGTTACAGAAATTGGCTGTTCCATGCTTACCTCAGTATTTATTTAATATATTCGATAACACTTAAATTTGAATAATTCAGAAAAAGGGAATGAGCAAATAAACCCTATAACATCCTTTATATTTGCTCAAACCACTTTTTCTAAAGTAATTTCCGCAGATTAGCCTGGGAAAATACCGCGTTCTTTACGAGCTTTTAAGATACGCTCACATGCCAAGATGTAAGCTGCTGTACGTAAAGTACACGCGTTGCTGTTCGCTGTATTCCAAACGTCATCCATAGCTTGAACCATCAACTTGTCTAAACGCTCGTTGATTTCTTCTTCGCTCCAGAAGTAGCTCGCCATGTCTTGAACCCATTCGAAGTAACTTACAGTTACACCGCCGGCGTTACATACCACGTCAGGAACTACAACAATGCCACGCTCAACTAATACATCTTCAGCTTTAGGATATGTCGGGCCGTTTGCGCCTTCTAAAATCAACTTAGCTTTAAGTTTTTGAGCACGTTCAACAGTGATTTGGCCTTCCAATGCAGCTGGAACAATAATGTCAACTTCAGCTGTCCAGAAATCTTCGTCAGCAATTGATTGCGCGCCAGCAAAGCCACCAACACCTTGATTTGCATTTACGTGATCACGTAATGCTTCAAGATCAATACCATCAGCATTGAAAATTGTGCCAGTGTGGTCTTGAACGTGTGTAACTTTCGCTTTTGATTCAACAAATAAGAAAGCTGCTTCACTACCTACGTTACCAAAACCTTGAATAGCAACTTTCGCGCCTTCAATTGGCAAATTAATTTTTGCTGCTACTTCACGACCTGTAACGAATACGCCACGACCAGTTGCTTTCACACGACCTAAAGAACCGCCTAAGTGAACTGGTTTACCAGTTACAACACCAGTTACAGTGTGACCTTGGCTAGTAGAATAAGTATCCATCATCCAACCCATGATATTGGCATTAGTACCAACGTCTGGAGCAGGGATATCTTTTTGAGGCCCAATAATATGACCAATTTCAGTCGTATAACGACGAGTCAAACGCTCTAATTCACGAGTTGATAATTTACGTGGATCAACACGGATACCACCTTTTGCACCGCCAAATGGCAAGTTCAAAACAGCAGTTTTAATTGTCATCCATGCAGACAATGCCATTACTTCATTCAAATCAACATTTGGATGGTAACGAACACCGCCTTTACCCGGACCACGAGACAAGTTGTGTTGTACACGGTAGCCTTCAAAGTGCTGGATCGAACCGTCATCCATCACGATTGGCACGTCAACAATAAGCGCACGCTTAGGACGTTTTAAAGTATCGATATAATCAGCTAAGTGTTCTAAATATGGCGCTACACGGTCAATTTGTGCCAAGTAAGTTTGCCATGCATCGCTATGTTCGTTTACGTATGAAAGATCTGACATCTTTTTTCCTATATACCTTCATAGACTCAGATTTGATAAATCCGTAGTCTTTATTATTCAGCAACTAAAACCTTGCAATAACAAAGTCTTAGTTTATTTACTAAACCTTCTGCTCTTCTAAAGCATTAGGTTTTTTAAATTCCATTTGTTGATACTAAAAGTACGATCTACTTTTATATATCGATATCTTTTACAAGCTTTCTTTCATTTAACTTACTGTTTATAAAGCTATCTTTATAAAAGCAAAGTTTAACCACAACCCACTTAATCCAGTCGGCTGAAATATAAATACAAAAGAAATGGCATAACCGTTTGGGAGTTAAAAAGAACGATGATTTATAAAAAAATCATATGTCCATAAAAATTATTTTGACTAATCGATAGATCCCTCCATTAGTCTTTTTAAAAATAAACATTGTTCAATAATGCTACAGATTAATTATCTCTACACATACCGCTTAAAATTAAGCCGGAACATAGCTATAAAATCTTCCAATAAATATAGCATAGAGCACACCCATTTAGAACATTTTAAAATAAATAAGCAGAGAAAAAATAATCAAATCGCAGTAATCCTTATAATAAAAAAACAACAAATATTAAAAAAACCTTAACTTTAATAAAAAAAATTTATAGGAAACATAAAATCATAATTTAAAAAAATATAAAAAATTAAAATTATAAATAACAATAACTTAAAAATTAATCATCTTCGTAAAATTGTCAAAAAACTATACCCTCTCTACATTAAATCTATAATAAGTCCATTTCTAATTCATATTTCATAAAATCCCAAAAACCTCTTTATCAAATAACCAGGATAAACATAGACTTAATCAAATATTAATAATAAATAAATATTAATAAGAATCCGATAAATGGTAATTTCACAAAACAATATTTGTTTTCATGATCAAAAATAAAACTTCATTTAAAAAAAAAATATATAAATTCCTTCTTTTTTAACTTCCAGTAAGACACAAAAAAGGCCCCTTACGGGACCTTTAAAAAGACATTCTTTAGACTCTAGAAAGCTCAGCTCTGCACCAGATCTTTCTTTCGATAAAAAATGAAGTAGCTTGCATAGCATAGAAGTATAAAAACAATACAACAGATAAAACCAACTTGCATGGATTGGTCAAAGACCATACTGATGCAGGTAACGAGACAGAACAACCCACCCACAATTGGGGTAAGAGGGAAAAGAGGTGCCGCGAAACGCAAATCTTTTGCTGTTTTTCCTGACTTATACCACTGTCTACGGAAGTTAAACTGCGAAATACAAATGGCAATCCAAACCACAACCATCGTAAAAGCTGCAACCCCCAATAGATTCTTAAAAATTGTTTCTGGTGCGAATTGTTCTGAAAGCAATCCAGGAATTGCACCAAACATAGTTACAGTAATGGCAACAATCGGTGTTCCAGAAGGAGTTAATTTAGAAAATATTTTTGGTAACTGATTTTTCGCCGAAAGCGACCACATCATACGTGAAGCAGCAAACAAACCAGAATTTGCAGCAGAAAGTAAAGCCGTAATAATTACAAAGCGGATAATATCTTCTGCATATGGAATACCAATATAGTTAAATACCGTCACAAAAGGACTATTACTTACTTCATTTGCACTAAGGCCTGCAAGTTGAAACGGCAGCAATGAACTAATCACCACAATTGTACCAACAAAGAAAATTAGTAACCGCCAAATAGCCGCATTGATTGCTTTAGGAACTGTCTGTGCTGGATTCTCAGCTTCCCCCGCCGCTACCCCAATTAATTCTGTGCCCGAAAAAGCAAAGTTAACAATAAGCATAGTGGCAAAAATTGGGAAGAGACCGTTTGGGAACCAACCGTGGGCAGTCAGGTTACTAAATAATGGCGCTGTTTCATGTCCGTGGTAAGGAATAAAACCGAAAATTGCCAGTAGACCCAAACCAATAAAACAGATGATTGTAATAACTTTGACGAGTGCCAACCAGAATTCAGATTCGGCAAATAATCGAGTTGAACTGATATTAAGAAAAAAAACTAAGGCACCAAAAAAAAGAGTCCAAGCCCATACCGAGGTAGATGGAAACCACTCCTGCACCAATAGAGCCGCTGCAGTAAACTCAGTCCCCAAAGTTGCAGTCCAAGTTAACCAATAGAGCCAAGTAATCATATAGCCCGTACCAGGACCAATATAACGGCGGGCGTATTCACCAAAAGAACCTGATTCCGGCACATGAACCGCAAGCTCACCAAGGCATAACATCACGGTATAGGCAATTAAACCGCCCAAAAAATAAGAAATAATTGCGCCAATTGGGCCTGCTTGGGAAATTACATCACCAGACCCTAAAAAAAGACCTGTACCTATGGCACCGCCAAGGGAGATCATCACCAAATGTCGAGTACTCATTGCTCGTTTCAAAGGTGCAGAACTTCCATGTTGCGATGCATCATTATTCCGATAATTTAATGATTGCATATAAAAAACTGTAACGACAATTTAGTAAAAAATCATTTTAGGAGAAAAAAATAAATATGCAATTATCTTTGAATAGTGAACTTATTTTAACCAAGCTCTTTATGTAAAAATAAAATATATAGAAAAAACATTTAGTTATATTTTTTTATAGCTATATCTGTATTTTAATTAATCTTATATTATTTCTATAATTTATGTAGTAGAAAAACCCATTTATCTTTAAATATAGTATTTATATATATTACTGGTTATGCCTACTTTAAATACAGCAGATCACTATATAACAAACCTACTATTTATTTAAATAATGAGTTTTAAAATAATATACAAATAAGTTTATAAAAAAATATTTTTTAAGCAAAAAATAAAGCCCAAACCTAAAGGTCTGAGCTTTATTTAAACACTATAAAGGTTTAATAGCTGATGGTACTCAACTGTTCGGTAGATTGAATTGAACCTTCCGTAAACTCACACAGCCCTTGTTCATCACAAGATAAATTTAATTGCTTATAGCTAATCGCTAAAGAATCCGAATATTTTTTGATTACAAACGGACTCATATCCGATGTTAAGGGCTCTTCACGCTTGAAAAATTTAACAATCTTACGATCATTCATCGCTAACAAATAAATTTCATTATTTAATTCAATGTGCACTACACCAGTTTGCTCAGCCACAATTGGAACCAAATAAGATTTATTCGCCAGTAGAGTATCTACTGTATAACTTTCAAACTTTGAATTGATGAGGTTAAATACCAAAATTAAACCAAAGCTAGTCTGCAAGCCTTCTCTATAATTTGCATCTTCTTGAATTCGCTGCACTTTAATACCGAGCTTTTGAAAGTCCAACTCAGTTGCTTGATTTGTTTTTATCAGACTACGTGTAATAGCCTGTTTAAGGGGGTTATCAAAATAACGTTCATCTAACTGAAAATCATTTTGATGCAATATTTTTAACAGCATTTCATCATGATGAGTAAGAACATGGGCAAGTACATTACGGAAGTAAAACTTACTTTGTTTTTTGACCTTACGAACCTGCTGATAAAAATAGATTTCATCGAAATCATGTTCAATAAAATCATGTAATAAACTTGAACTAGCCAATACTGACAATGCTTCATGACCAGTAAATGGCAAATGAATCGTATGTAAGCTTGGTAACAGCCCTTTTATTTTTAAGTAATGTTCGCGATCAATTGAAAAGTAAGGGTCATAAACAATAATGTATTCACGCGCTATATTGACATCTTGTGGCTGAATCTGCATGTCCTTGTTTGCTACCGAATCAAAAAACTCAGCATAGCGTCGGTCTTCAACATGTTCAGGGTCAATTGAATATTGCGGTACAAATGCAATCACGCGGTTCATATTCAATAAATTAGAATACTTGATTGCCGCATAGCCGCCCATTGAACCGCCATAACCCACAATATTTTTAAAGCCTTCTAGAATAGGCGAAATTGCTTGTGCCAGCTCAATCATGCTTGCTTGAGGAAACCATGATTTTTGTTTTGGCATTACCCCAATAACATTATATTGGTATTTAATTAGAGACTTTTCAGCATTGATAGATAAGCCACTCGCTCGGGTAATCAAATCGCCAAAAGAGAGAACTAATGTATTAGAATCGCCTGGTAAAAAAATGGCTCTAATGTGTTCGTCTTCAAAAATAATTTGCTTATCCATGCTCACACCGAAAGAAAATTTACTCCCACATACAACGTCAAAAATGAAACAAAATAGGTGTTTTGCCAATTTATGATTGCGGAGTATCTTATTTTATAGATGCCAGTCAGATTAAAAAGCGCAAAATATGACACAATCCTTACATCCTGCCGCTCAAAAAGGCTTCAGTTCAGCTGCTGAACTATATCAGCAAGTTAGACCCAATTATCCCGCAGAAATAGTAAGTTGGCTGCAAAATTGCCTACAAATACAGGAAAAATCTACTGTTATTGATCTTGGATCGGGTACTGGCAAATTCTTACCCTACTTAAAACAAACATATGCTGATGTTATTGCAGTTGAGCCAATTGGCGAGATGTTACAGCAGCTTCAACAAGTTTATCCTGATATCAAAACATTACAGGCTTTTAGCCATTCAATTCCTGTAGAAGATCATAAAATTGATGCCATTATTTGTGCGCAATCTTTTCACTGGTTTGACAACCTCGATACCCTAACAGAAATGCATAGAGTATTAAAACCAGAAGGACATTTAGGGCTAGTTTGGAATCAACGAGACGAACGTACAGATTGGGTCAAGGCTTTAGCTGACTTCCTACTCCCACTTGAAGGTGACACACCTCGTTATCATAGTGAAAAGTGGAAACGCGTATTTGAACAACAAGATTTATTCGTATTTGATAGCCTACAAACATTCACACAGTCACAACACGGTTCTGTCGAACAAGTCGTAAGTAAACGTTTACTCTCTACGAGCTTTATTGCTGCAATGACTGAAAAAGATCAATTACAACTCAAAGCACTGTTTGAAAAAATTGTTTATGATTTTACTGGATTAGGTCCTCAAGATCAGATTGATTTTCCATATGTTACGTATGCATATCACTTTCAAAAAAGTACGTTACCCGTTAAATAATTAGTGAATAGGTTTGGTTGAAAGTTATGAAGAAAACACCTCAAATCATATTAATGTCTTTGCTTTGCTCTAGCCTATTTCTGACTGCTTGTAAAAAAGCGGATGAGCCTGCTAAGACGGAGCAACCTTCTGCCACCTCATCTACCGATCAGGTTTTAGAAAAACTAAATGAAAGACCTGTTAAGACCTTCCCTGCCACTGCTGATGATGCACACGATATTGCGCTGTTAGAGGATTATGATCGTCGCTTTACAGAAATGAGTGACGAGATGGAAAGTGAATTAGCAAAAATGCATGAAGCTGGAACCCTCACTACAGAGTTTGAGCAACAGCGTACTCTCGATAATGTGCGCTCTTCTCTGACCATGTTAAAAGATTTAGATTTAAAAACTGAGCAAGGTCGTTACATTCAGGGTCTACTTTATCAATATTGGGAAAACCAAGAAAAACACTTGAGTGATAAGCAAGCCAATAAAGATGAACAGATCAATGATCTTGCCGACTATTTACAAGCGCAAAATCAATTAAAATATTGGAAAGCATCGCAACAGAAATAAGCAATGTAGTGGTTATAAAAAAGCCTTCAAACTTATGAAGGCTTTTTTTAAATTATATATTTTGCTTTTCAACCCAATGAATTGCCTGAACGCGGAATAACTCACATGCACCATCACCCGTATCAGTCGGCGTAAGTGAGGATTTCCAAACTAAATTTTTGTCCTTAATCTCGACAAGGTCACCTTTTAGATAAACTAAATCACCACGTTTAACCTGTTTAATCTGCTGAGCAATTTCAGGATTTGCAGGAATGATGTGCATGTTAGATACCATTTGCATCGCTTGCTCTGCTGGAACAGGTAATTTAGGAATTTTCCAGTTTAAATAACGGTCATATTGTTTCACTGAAATATGACGTGCGATTTCAGGCTTGGCAAACAATCCCCAACTTACTGCATAGTCGATAGGAGAAAACTTAGCTTGTTCATCATTTTGATAAACTTTTGAACCCAAGATTCTGAAATTTCCTTGAAAAGGTTGTAATACAGAAATAGATTGATCTTTTTCTATCGGGCTCAAACCATTGGCAATATTATATTCACTTGAGGTCGATGCAAATGTTGAACTCATGCCAATCACGGCGAGTAAGCCCATCATCAAACTTTGTTTTTTCATCGTGTTACACCTCAAATATTGCTCGATCAAAGTGAATAGATCTTCAATTTATAATAGCTTTAAGCGATGAAAAAAATATCGAAATTTAGTAACAATACAGATCAATTTCGTCTATTTTTGTGCTGAATTAAACAGCTTGTTAATCTTCGAAATCTATTCTCAACGTTTCGAAACGAACCTTACCTTGTTGAACAGCTTGGGCAATTGCTTGTTGACCTTTCGTAAGTCTAGCTCCACCACTTTTTACATCAAGCAAAATAATATTGATGTCTTCTGCCGTACCATCGCCATCGCGAAAATCGGTATATCCATCAAAAATAATATAGTCCACCGGATCGCCCATGAATTTTGCATCGCTTGGTAAATACTGAAATTCAGGTAAAACCGGAGCAAATTGTTCTGCCATTTTTCCTTTCAACACCGCACGACTTGTATTTACACTTCTCTTTTGTGCTTGAGTAAGCGCTTGTTGATGCTCTAGTTCAAGTTCAGCAATATATTGCTCATATTCAGCCTTAATTCGTCCATTACGTGTATTTGATAAAATAATAGTAGTGATGATAATACCAATGCCAGCACCAATAAGCATGGCAAGCCATACAGACATAAATTTTCCTTAAAAAGCGCGAATTAAGATTACAGCTCTAATCATATCTAAAATAACGAAACAGCTTAAACTTTTGTCAAATGCAGTCATCTACTTCTCACAAAAAGATGCTAAGGTATAAAACATAAACAAATGTGCTGCTGAAAATAATTGGATTTATGAAAACGATACTTATTGCAAATCAAAAGGGCGGATGCGGAAAGACCATGACAGCCATTACGTTGGCAACAGCATTGGCACAAAAAGGATATAAAGTAGCATTAGCAGATTCGGACAATCAAAAATCGGCTTTACAATGGTTAAAACAGCGCCCTGATACTGTTGCAACGATTCAAAGCCTAGACTGGCGTCATGAAAAATCAATTGGTGATGCACCCAAAAATCTGGACTATTTAATTATTGATGCGCCTGGTGCTCTGTCAGGTGAGCATGCTGAACAGCTTATTAGTGAAGCGCATGCCATTATTACTCCACTTCAACCTTCATTTTTTGATATAGACAGTACTCGTCGTTTTTTAAAGCATTTACAAGACATTAAACGCATTCGTAAAGGTAAAGTTCAGATTTTACTTCTTGCAAATCGTGTAAAACCAAACAGTGCAAGCTCAAAAGATATCCAACAGTTCTTTGAAAAAATTGAACAGGAACCTGTTGCATGGATTGCTGAACGCACTGCGTATGGCAGCTTAGCAATGCAGGGCTTAAGCATTTTTGATAAACCGCAAAAGAACTTTATTAGTATCCAAAATCAATGGCAACCTGTTCTAAACAAGTTAATTGAAGATAAAGCTGAATGGTTTTAAAGGAATTTTAGCCTCTAAAACTGCATGTATAAGGTTCTTTACATTACGGCCTTAAAATTTGCCTCAGGTTATTTTTCAGTTAATATGACTTTATTCTATGTAGAAAATTAGAGAAATATTGTTCGTGCATCCATACGCTCCTAATTTACAGCGCGTTTTATTGTTTGGGCTGTTTTTTATTTTGATTTTTTTAGGATTTAATATCCTGAAATACTTTATTGTTCCTGTACTTTGGGCTGCTATCATTGCATATATGACTTGGCCTATTTATTTAAGAATTCAGCGCTTTTTTGGAGAAACCCGTAATACTTTAAATGCAACTCTAATGATTAGTCTGGTCATTTTGGTTGTTGGTGTACCGTTTACATGCGCTATTTTCATTTTGCAGCATGAAGGACGCAACTTATATTTTGACTTACAACGTCAGGTTTTTTCGGGCCATTTAAGCGTTCCAGATTTTATACGCGAGCTTCCTTTTGTAGGAAAAGAAATTTCTCGTACACTTAATGAATTAAACAACGATCCTAATAGCACCATTCAAAATATCGCAGCTTGGGTACAAAGTCATTTAAGTTATGGCCGTGTACTGCTCGGTGAGATTAGCAAAAATATTGTCAAACTTGGCTTTGCCGTATTTAGCCTATTTTTCTTCTACCGTGATGGTCAAATGATTTTGTCTCAAGTGAGTAAAGCTTTAGAAATGGTCATTGGCCCTCGTATTCATCACTATCTTGATACGATTTCCGAGACAACTCGTGCAGTAGTCTATGGCGTAGGTTTAACTGCAATTGCTCAAGCTGTTTTGGCTGGATTAAGTTACTTCGTAGCAGATGTACCAAACCCTATGGTACTCACTATTGCTACGTTCTTATTAGCTTTAATTCCATTTGGTACTCCAATTTCCTATTTAGGTGTCGGTCTATGGTTGTTCTCTCAGGGACAAACCATGGAGGCAATTGGTGTTGTGGTTTGGGGTGTGCTGATTGTCAGTAGCTCAGATAATGTGATTAGACCACTCGTCATTTCTGGTGCCACCAAAATTCCATTCTTATTAATTATGTTTGGCGTATTAGGCGGTATTGCGAGTTTTGGCTTGGTCGGTTTATTTATTGGCCCTGTAATTTTGGCTATTTTACTGGCAATTTGGCGTGAATGGTTGCATGAGACGATTGAACCTGAACCTATGCCAAAAACAACCATGATTTATGATTCTGAGAGTGAATCGTCCAATGACAAAGAGTGACATAGTAATTTAATTTAAAAATGTTTCTAGATACAAATTAACTATTTAAATTAACTTGTAGGTCAGACCTCTGTTTGTTTGAATCAAACAATCATATATATTTATAAGGACATCCAATCATGCAGATGTTTAATAAAATTAGCGCAGTTTGTGCGCTTACAGCCCTTTTTACGGTTGGCTGTAGTTCGGTAACTAAAACTGTATCTGACACAGCTCAAGCATTAACCTCAATGCATACAAAAAAAGTGGTCGACGTAAATGAAGTGACAGCTAACGGTATTGGCAAAAAAATAGGTACGATTAGCTTTCAAGATAGCGACAAAGGCTTAATTATTACCCCTGCTCTTGCTGATTTACCAAGTGGTACTCGTGGTTTCCATATTCATGAAAACGCTTCTTGTGCACCTGCTGTAAAAGATGGAAAACCTGGCGCTGCTTTAGCTGCGGGTAGCCACTATAACCCGAACCAAGCCCCTCATCATGGTACTCCAACCACTGGCCATTTAGGCGATCTACCTGTTTTAGTTGTCGATAATACAGGTGTTGCAACAACTGCCGTAATCGCCCCTCGATTGAAACTTGCTGATATTCAAGGTCGAGCGATTATGATCCACGCTGGTGGCGACAATTATTCAGACTCACCTCAACCTCTTGGCGGTGGCGGAGCACGAATTGCGTGTGGTGTGATTAAATAATTTATGTGTTTTTCAAATTGTGGGTATCTAAAAAGATATCCACAATTTTGTTAATTTATTGATCGTTACAACTTGATTTAAGTCTAATAAAATCTTAAAAAATGACTGACTTTTGTAGATAAAAAGAATAATATTTTTGAAGTAATAAAAATTTAAAGTTACATACTGCTTTCTCACGTATTCTCTAATTTAGAACAAAAGCCGTGAATTATCTGACCCAAATATTTAATAGCTTTAAGACAAACTCTATTTTAATTTATTGCCTGCAAATTCTGATTGTACTCACTGGCACAACTTTAGGTTTGCTTTGGCTGGGCTATAATCAACTTATTGTTCCTGTAACCTTAGGCGCAATTGCAGCAGCATTAACAGACTTTGATGATCGCTTAAGTATTCGATTACGCAACTTGGTCTATGTCTGCCTGCTCTTTTTTACAGTCAGTAGTATTCTTGGCTTTTTAGCACCTTACAAAATTTTCTTTATTTTATATCTCTCTATCTCAAGCGCTTTTTTCATATTACTAGGCGCCTTAGGGCAACGTTATGCCACGATTTCTTTTGGCACGATTCTGCTCTCTATTTATAGTATGTTCGGTTTAGGCGAATACGCACATTGGTATCAACAACCTACTTATTTTGTTTATGGTGCTCTCTGGTACGGTTTAACTTCTATTTTATTTTTTATTATTAAACCGACACTTCCCTTACAAGATAAGCTCTCACAAATTTTTAAAGAAATTTCTGTTCTACTACAAGCAAAAGCTCGTTTGTTTGATCCGGACAATAAAGAGAATGTTGAGCAGCTTTTATATGAATTATCGCTACAAAATACGCAAGTTGCCCAAAGTCTCAATCAAATACGCAGTTCACTACTTACTCGGCTCAAAGCTTCCAGAGTCAGTAATAAAAGCATCTATTGGCTAAACCTATATTTTTTCGCACGAGATATTCACGAGCAAGCCACTTCAAATTATTTACATTACGAACATATTCAACAGAATTTTAGCCGTAGTGATCTTATTTTCCGTTTCCAAAAAAACCTGCGTCTACAAGCACAAGCATGCCAAGACTTAGCTCAATGTATTTTATATAACCAGCCATATCAGCCTTCGCAAGAAAGTCAGAAAGTACTAGGACATTTGGAAAGTTCTTTAAAAGATTGGATACAACAACATCCTCAAAATTTTGAAGTTAAAAATTTAAAACTTATTTTTGATAATTTAAAAGGAATGCATGAACAGTTTGAACAACTACAATATGCCCAACCTGTTCCTGAAAATAACACTCAAACAAGACAAGAACACTTAAATTTACTTGATGACGATATTCAAGGATTTTCAGATCTTATCTTAAAACTTCGGCAACAACTTACACCACAGTCAGCGCTGTTTAGGCATGCAATACGGATTGCAGTGGTTTTTGCCGCAGGTTATGCAATTTCATTATTACCGTTTGCGCAGCATGGCTACTGGATTTTACTCACCAGTTTATTTGTCTGTCAGATTACTTATTTTGCGACTAAAAGCCGTCTTAAATTAAGAACGATTGGTACCTTACTCGGTGTTTTATTAGGAATACCTATTTTATATTTTGTGCCGAGTATTGAAGGCCAGCTCATCATTACAATTATTTGTGGAGTCTGCTTTTTTTACTTACGTCAAAAGAAATATGCTTTGGCTACGCTCATGGCTACCCTTATGGTGCTATTAATTTTCAACTTAAAAGGCGCTGGCTACAGTATTATTTTGCCTCGACTGATAGATACCTTATTAGGCTGCTTTATTGCATGGCTCGCCGTAAACTTTATTTGGCCCGACTGGAACTTTCGAAACATCCCCAATAATATTAATAAAAGCAGCAAAGCGACCTTAGATTATTTCAATGTGATTGTTGAGCAATATCAATATGGCAAAAATCAGGATATAGAGTACCGTCGAATTCGTCGTGCTGCGCATAACGCTCAGATTGAGCTATCCAACATGATTTCGAGCCTAAGCGCTGAACCCAACCCGAACCCTCAACTCATCCATTATGCTTTTCGTTATCTGGTTTATAGCCACAGCCAACTGAGTTACGTGGCAGCGTTAGGAAGCCAACGACAGAAAATTGATGATCAACAAGTATTACAACTCTTACTGGATTGTCAGCAAATTCTTAAACAGAGCTTATTTGATCCGGCTTATATTGATTTCAATTTCCTTGAGCAGACTTTAGCGCAAATTCAAAGCCTAACTACTCATGAGCACTTTTCAGAGAACTACACACTCGTATTAAAACAAATTAGTTTATTATTAGAAACCTTGCCTGAATTATTAATTCTCAAGGGTAAACTTTTAGAACAAGAGATTAAATAGACATAGATTTTTATTGAGGATAAAAATGCATTTCCCAAAAACTCCTTCGATTCTTTCTTTGATTTTAATAATGCTTAGTAATAATTCTTATGCGTTTGAAAGGAATGATTTAAAAAAGATTATCGAGTGTCAATCTGATTACGCAACCTATTCAGATTTTGGTTCCGAATATGACGAGAACTTAACAGCGCTTGGCTTTAAAAGAGTTGAAGATTCAGACCAACCTTTCATTTATTTGTATAAAACCAATCAACCTATTGAGCTATTTGGCTTAAAGACAAACGAAGTTGCTTTGGCTGGTCAAGGTATAACTGCTGTTTTTCGTAATGTAAATGTTCAGCAACTTTCAAAGAAATTTGATATCCCACAACATCCTGATTTTACAATGCTGCCTCTGTTTAGAGGGGTACGTACAATTAAAACAGAACCAGCCACTTCAGATTCGGTTACTTTTTACCATAATTTGAACTTATCAGAAATGAAAGGAAAAAAACCAATGGTACTGTTAGGTTGTACCTATGAAGCAGACCGTGAAGAAATGGAAAAAATGTTACAAGAATAAAAAAAATACCGGAATATCACTTCCGGTATTTTTTATTTAATTGTTGCCTTGTTGCAGTCTTTCTTTCATTTCCTGCTTCAAAGCACTTCGCGGTTGGCTAAACCAAAGAGCAATAAAGGTAAATGCAGATAATGCAAAAGCCCATAAATGAAATTGTGTATAGAGATAACGTATAAGCTCAATCATTGCAAAGAAGCTCATCATAAGTAACATTGAAACTGCTGCTGCAACTGTTCCTTTTGATACCTCAGATGACATGAGTGCAAAACGATACAAGACCGAGAAACTAATCCCTTCACCAAAACAAATTAGTGTCATGCCTGTAAGCAAACAAGGTATGAGATAGGTTTGCCACACCACACCTAATATTAAAATAAGTGTACCAGTGAGCATAATCGGTAAACCCATCATGACAGTTTTACCTAAGGACAAACGGTCAATAATTTTGATTAAGACAATGTTGCCTATAATCAAACCCAAAAATACGGGAAATTGAGCTAAGCCATATTGCACACTAGTGAGCTTTAACTCATCTACTAAAATGATTGGAGACAAAGCAATCCATAGCATTAAAGGCATACCCACTAAAGGTAATGCAAGGCTTAAACCTAAAAACCGGCGGTTGGTAAACACCTTTTTAAAATCATCAAAAAGATAACTAAAAGGTTGCTTGGTTACACTGACTTGCTGGCTTGGCATCTGTTTTTTCAATCCGATCCAACTGAGTAATGCCAATACTGCGATGGCGACAAAGCCCCAGTGCCAAGACACATAATCAATTAAGAAAGCGCCAAGTACAGGTCCTAGCAAGGGTGCAAGTAATGAGATATTTGCCATGAGTGCCATGACTTTAATCGCATCACGTTCAGCAAAGCTTTCTTGAATAGCCGCATATCCAACTGCTGAAATTACGGTTAAGCCAATTCCCTGCAAAAATCTTAAAGCTAGAAATTGCTCGATTTGCGTCGTAAGTAAAATTAAAAAACAGCATAGAGCAAAGAATAAAACTCCAGCTAATAGTACTTTTTTACGTCCGAGACGGTCCGACAAAGGACCAAGTAACCATGCAACAGATGCGCCACCTAATAAATAAAATGACATCGAAGACGGTGCCCAAGTTGCACTTACACCAAAGTCTTCAGTAATTGCCAACATGGCTGGCTGAATCAAGTCATTACCAATATAAACCGCAAATTCAAATAGCACTAAGGCCAAAGGAAACATCAACGTTGTACGGTTCAACGTTGTCGTTTGAATATTTTTCATGAGTTGTACACTTCAAAATAGCGGCCATATGTCTGTAGGACTACCTATAAAATAAGATGTAGTCATGACGATGACATGTATGGTCAATCAATCTTTAGTTAAGTTTTTATATGCCGTGAGAGTGCATGTTTAGAGTGTGAAACACCGTATTCACAAGGTGTCTAAAACGAGAAAAAATATATGGCGTGAGATTCGGTAATTTTTACCAATTGGCACAATTGCCGAGCGCAACAATAGCACTTTTTAAATTGATCAGCAATCATGCAATTTCAAGAAGCTTAAATTTTAGTTTTTTACACAAAAAGGCCTGCAAATTATGGTTGTGCACAAACTCAAAGTTATCCACATATTCGATAAAAAATTAAGCATTATGGACAGGGGTTAACTTGAAAGTCTGTGATTTCCTCTCCTTTTGTACATTGATAGCTTTGTTTTTTATTCACAATTTTCCAGATTTGCTGATCTCGTTTTAATAAATATTCAGTACGTGTTTTCGACACCGCATCTGGACTAGGCTCTGTTTGCAAAATAGTAACTTGCGCATTGGAAGGATCATCCGAAGCATTCATTTGCTGTGAAATATCTAAATTGCTTGCATTATTTAAAAGATCAGGTTGATCGAGTAATACAGCCTGTATAGGAGTATCAGCGAGTTGAGCAGAAGAATTTTGAGGTGGAGCACAAGCAGTTAATATACTTAGGCTGAAAATAATCAACAAACCATTCTTTTTCATCACTCTTCCCCTCTATTTACTCAAAATTAATGCTAAAGATAATAGGCCACTTTTTCCTTTTGAGCTTTGTAAATAGGCATAAATTTATTGATATTAATGAGATAGATTAATTTTCAATAAAAAGTCCACAATAATTATTGATTTTTTATCAACAATATTTTTCCTATTCATGCATTTTTCTACAACAGTAAATCTCATAGAGTATGCGTCAAATACAGGAATTTAATGAGAGCAACCTCCATGAGTAAGATTTTAGTGATTAATGGCGCTAAACAATTTGCCCACTCAAATGGTGAATTAAATGACACATTAACCACCCTAGCAACCACACATCTCACGGAACTCGGCCATGAAGTCCAAGTCACCCGTGCAGACAGCAATTATGATGCTGAAAGTGAAGTTGAAAAATACTTATGGGCAGATGTTGTTATTTATCAAATGCCAGGCTGGTGGATGGGCGCACCTTGGACAGTCAAAAAGTACATTGATGATGTCTTTACCACTGGTCATGGTTCACTTTATGCAAGTGATGGGCGTAGCCGTTCTGATGCCTCAAAAAAATATGGTTCAGGTGGTCTAATTCATGACAAAAAATATATGCTGTCATTGACTTGGAATGCTCCAATGGAAGCATTTGAAGATGCAGATCAATTCTTCCACGGCGTAGGTGTAGATGGTGTTTATTTACCATTTCATAAAGCCAATCAGTTCTTAGGCATGAGCACCCTTCCGACATTTATTGTAAATGACGTGATTAAAATGCCTGACGTTGATAGTTATGTTGAAGAATATAAAGCACACTTAAATACTGTATTTGCAGCAGTCTAATAAGGAGAAATCCATGCTAACCATTATTGCGGAAATTCGTACTAAATCGGGTGGACAGCATCGCCAGAACGTATTGGATGCCTTTCAAAAAATCATTCCAACTGTTTTAGCAGAAGATGGTTGTCATGGTTATGAACCTTTAGTTGACCACATCTCAAATGCAAGCTTCCAAAACAAAGACCCAGACATTATTGTGATGTTGGAAAAATGGGAAAGTGTTGCCCATCTTGAAACGCATTTAGCAACGCCTCATATGCAAGCGCATCATGAAGCAGTCAAAGATGATGTCGTTGACGTCAAAATTAAAATTTTAGAAAGCGGCGTATAATTTAGACTATAAAAAAAGACGATATATTTATCGTCTTTTTTATTTTTAAGAGCAAAGCTGGGTTTGAAAACCTCTAGAGCCTTTCCCTCTCGCGCATTGATAGCTCTTTTGCTTATTTTGCAATTGCCACTTTTCATCAACCAATTTAAATGAATATTCTGTTCGGATTGCAGAAACAGAATCATCCATTAAACCTGTTTGGATAACGGTAATACGGGAAACTGTTGGAGATTCTACTCGGTTAAATACTTGCTGAACTGAGGTATTATTGTGCTCTTTTACGATCTCAGGCTGGGCTTTAAGTACTTGTTGCATCGGAGTTTCCGAACCCACAAAAGGAATTAATTTACTGGTCGTCGCACACCCAGTGAAAAGCCCAGCACAAAGCGCTGAAATTAAAAATAAACGTTGCATTTTTATCACCAAAAACAAAAGCCATAGCTTTATGATGCTATGGCTTTGTCGGTTACTCTGTAGAAACTATGTAGTCCTACAAAATAGATCTAATTTAAAGATCAAACAATTTACCTGGGTTCATCAAACCATTCGGGTCAAATACTTTCTTCAAAGCTTTCATATATTCAATTTCTTCAGGCGAACGTGAATATTCCAAATATGGCTTTTTCGTCATGCCTACACCATGTTCAGCAGAGATTGAACCGTCGTATTTTTTAACGGTATCGAACACATATTTATTTACTACCTGACACTTCGCAAAGAACTCATCTTTGGTTAAGTTTTCAGGTTTTAAAATATTTAAGTGCAAGTTACCGTCACCAATATGGCCGAACCAGCAAATTTCAAAGTCTGGATAGTTTTCTTGAACAATCGCGTCAATTTCACGAATAAATGCAGGTACGTGAGTAATTAATACTGAGATATCATTTTTATATGGAATAAACGGCGCGATTGATTCAGAAATATCTTCGCGTAAACGCCATAAGCTTTCTACTTGGTCAAGGCTCTGGCTCATTACACCATCAAGTACCCAACCCTGCTCCATACAATGCTCGAAGATTTCCATTGCTTTATCGAGAATCGGATCATATGGTGCTTCAAACTCAAGTAATACATAGAACGGACATTGAGTTTCAAATGGGCGTTGTACATGTCCATGATCTAAAACTTTTTGCATTGCAAGTTCACCAAAGAACTCAAATGCAGTTAAGTCGATGTCTTTTTGGAAAGCATGTAATACAGGCATTACCGCATCAAAATCAGGAACACCTAAAACTAAAACTTGTAAGTTTTGTGGTTGACGCTCAAGTTTAATTTCAGCTTCGGTCACTAAACCTAACGTACCCTCACCACCAATAAACAAATGCTGTAATGCATAACCAGTTGCATTTTTAACCATACCTTTGTTTAAACGCAGGATGTCACCTTTACCAGTCACTACGGTTAAGCCAAGTACCCAGTTACGTGTCATGCCATATTTAATGACTTTAATACCGCCGGCATTTGTTCCGATATTACCGCCAATCTGACTAGAACCCGCTGACGCAAAGTCCACCGGATAATACATGCCTTGTTCTTCTGCATAATTCTGCAATTGCTCAGTCACAACACCAGCTTGCACTCGAACCATGCGGTCTGCCGGGAAGAACTCAAGAATTTGGTTCATTTTGTCCATGCTAATGACAATTTCACCATTGGTTGCTACCGCACCAGCAGAGAGACCAGTACGACCACCTGACGGTGTAATCGCAACATTAAACTGGTTCGCAAGCTTAACAACCGCCTGAACTTGTTCAGTCGTTGAAGGAAAAACGATGACCGATGGGTTCGGATTAAAATGCTTGGTATGATCTTTACCCCAGTTTTCGAGACTATCAGCATCAGTTTTAATACGGTTTTCACCGACAATTGCTGTTAATTGGGTGAGTAACTCAGGTGTTAAAGCGACTGGAGCATTCATCGTTTGCAGACCTAGCAAGAAGTAAACTGTGGTGGGACTATGACCTCATAATTCTCAAGGTTCTCACCTGAGCAAAGCCATAATGTTCAAGGAACTCCTATATTCTACATGTATCCGCGCAAGCGATAAAGTTCAGAATAGAGATACTGTCACTACAAAACATGTTTAACGTAAATAAATGCTTTCTATGGGGCTTTTAGAGAAAAATCACATTTATCCCCCTACCAAGCATATTTTAAAATGCTCGACAAGCCATAAACAGAAGTGATTAGACATAGATAAAATTGCCATAAGGCGATGGTATAAACGAAATATCTATAGCGCTGCCCAGTATGTTATTATACCGCCACCAAATTTGGCCTTTGTAGCGGAGCCGTAATGAGCCAACATCTTTCACTACCTAAAGATAAAATCCGTTTCCTTTTGTTAGAAGGCGTTCACCAAAACGCAGTCGATACTTTAAACGCTGCGGGTTACACCAATATTGACTATCGTAAAACTGCTCTTGAAGGCGAAGCACTTAAAGATGCAATTAAAGATGCTCACTTTATTGGTATTCGTTCGCGTACCCAATTGACTGAAGAAGTTTTCGAAGCTGCAAACAAATTGATCGCAGTAGGTTGTTTCTGTATCGGAACAAACCAAGTTGATCTTAAAGCAGCAATGGCACGTGGTATTCCTGTATTCAACGCACCGTATTCAAATACGCGTTCGGTTGCAGAGCTTGTACTTGCTGAAACGATTCTTCTTCTTCGCCGTGTTCCTGAAAAATCGGCGGCTTGTCATCGTGGTGGTTGGGACAAGTCTGCTGTCGGTTCTTTTGAAACTCGTGGCAAAACTTTAGGTATTGTGGGTTACGGTTCCATCGGTTCTCAACTTTCAGTTCTTGCTGAAAGCATGGGTATGCATGTTATTTATTATGATGCAGTAACCAAATTACCAATGGGTAATGCTCGCCAAGTTGGTTCTTTAGATGAACTTTTAGCAACTGCAGATGTTGTAACGTTGCATGTGCCAGATGTTCCCTCTACACGCAACTTCTTCACTAAAGAACAATTTGCGAAAATGAAAGAAGGCGCGATCTTCTTAAATGCTGCACGTGGTACATGTGTAGTGATTGAAGATTTAGCTGATGCAATCAAGTCTGGTCATATTGCTGGTGCAGCGGTTGACGTATTCCCGAAAGAACCAAAAGCAAATGGTGAAGAATTCCAGTCTCCACTTCGCGGCTTAGACAACGTGATTTTAACTCCTCACGTTGGTGGTTCAACCATGGAAGCGCAAGCAAACATTGGTTTAGAAGTTGCAGAGAAATTTGTTGCTTACTCTGACAAAGGTATGACACTTTCTGCGGTGAACTTCCCGGAAATCGCATTACCATTGACAGCTGGTCAACACCGTTTATTGCACATCCACAAAAACGTGCCAGGTGTATTGTCTAAAATCAACAACTTGTTTGCTGAACAAGGCATCAACATTTCTGGTCAGTCACTTATGACTAAAGGTGACATCGGTTACCTCGTTATGGATGTTGACGCTTCTGCTTCTCAAGAAGCTTTAGATATGTTGCATGAAGTTGAAGGTACAATTCGCGTGCGCGTATTGTTCTAATACGAACTGTAAATTCAAAAGCCACAGCATTGTCTGTGGCTTTTTTATGGGCATTTACATTATCATGTGAAAAGTATACCAATTGATCAAATAATAAAATGTCCACTTTAAACCAGAAATCTCAGCTACATGCTTTGGGTTTTCTTATTCTTGCTATGTTAAGCGTTCAAAGTAGCGCATCTTTAGCTAAAATTTTATTTCAGAACTTTCCTGTACTCACTGTTTCTGCAATGCGGCTATGTTTAGGTGCAATTATTCTTGCCATTATTTTTCAAATTTGGCGAATTAATTTTAGTCAGGTCCGCTGGAAAGCAATTTTAGCTTATGGATTTGCGCTTGCAGGCATGAACGCCTTATTTTATCTATCGATCGAACGCTTACCAATTGGAATTGCGGTTGCTTTTGAATTTATTGGCCCTTTAAGTGTAGCGTTATACCACGCACGTCAAAAATATGATTTTGTTTGGGTGAGCTTCGCAATTATTGGGCTGATTTTACTTTTCCCTTTCAATCAGGCTCATAGCTTAGATTGGATCGGCGTTTTATTTGCAATTAGTGCAGGGTCTTGTTGGGCGCTTTATATTATTGCCGGCCAGAAACCTTCTGGTATTTCAGGTAATCATACGGTGTGTTTAGGAATGAGTGTAGGTGCATGCATCTTATTACCCATTACCTTTTTTTCAGGCTCAATTGCACAAGTTATAGAACTTCCCTATCTTTTTTATTTTATTGGTTTGGCCATTTTAGCCAGTGCTCTTCCATTCTCTTTAGAAATGTTAGCACTGCGCAATTTGACACCTCTAAGCTTTGGAACATTGATGAGCCTAGAGCCCGCAGTTGCAGCACTATCTGGATTTATCTTCTTGGGTGAATATCTTTTATGGAATCAATGGCTAGCACTTACAACCATTATCACTGCCTCTGTTGGTTGTACCGTAACCACCCAAAAAGCTCGCCAAGAACGTGAAAAAGCCGCAAGTTAATTTAATGAAATCTGCCAGCTAAAACATAGTATTCGTTATAATTATCCACCATTATTTTTAGACATCAGATGAAGCGCTAGAGTATTTTCCATGCAAAATCTTCCAATTATTGCTGTGCTGTATATGATTTTGTCGATGGTTTCGTATCAAATCAGCGCTTCATTTGCCAAACAGCTCATTGCAACATTAGACCCTCTCACCGTTACAATTTTAAGGCTGAGCTTTGCAACAGTCATCGTCGCGATCATGTTTCGCTCTTGGAAAATCTGGTCACGCTTACCCTATTTAAAATGGCGTGATTTATTGATGTACTGCGCTTCTTTAGGCTTAATGAATATCCTATTTTATACCTCACTTGGAAAATTACCCCAAGGTATTGCTGTTGGATTAGAGTTTATTGGTCCATTGGGTCTTGCGCTTCTTTCTATTAAACAAAAGAGCGACTACATTTGGGTAGCACTTGCCATGTTAGGCATTGCACTCATGGTACCTTGGCAAAACCCTATTCAACACCATTTCTCGTATGTAGGTGCAGCATGTGCGCTAGGTGCTGGTCTTTGCTGGGCTTTCTATATCTATTTCGGTCATAAAGTTGTGACCCAAAATATCGGGATGCATGCATTAACGATTGGGATCGGTGTATCTGCACTTGCCTTATTGCCAATTGGAATCTGGCACAATGCTCCTGCATTAGTTGAAACACAGTACTGGGGCAAAGCCTTACTTATTGCGGTGTTAGCGACTGCAATTCCATATGCACTCGATTTAATGGCTCTCAAACAACTTAATAAATTAACTTACGGGACTCTAACGAGTTTAGCACCAGCATTGGCAGCATTAACGGGTTTCTTATTGCTTCACGAAGAAATCAGCATGCTGCAATGGGTGGCTTTGGCTTGCGTAATGCTGGCCTCTATTGGTGTTACTTTAAGAAGTACTAAAAAGGCTGCATAGGTTTACTCTACTGCTGTTTTTTATACTTTTTATATTCCTTTAAATATTTATTACCCAGCGTTTCTTTTTCGCTGTCTTTAAGAATTTTTCCGGCTTGCTGGAAAAATTTATGTTCTTCTTCTTTTAAATGATGATGGACTTTTTCACTCAACTGTTTAGCGGTTGCTAACCAGCTCGGGCTACTCATATCGGTTTTTTCAAGTTGTTCGACCAACTCATCCATTTCATGATGTTCAGATAAAGCATGTCTCGTAATATCTAAACCGACATCATCAAACATTAAAGGAATATAGAGGTAACGGTCTTCGGCAACTGAATGGGCATAAAGTTCATTTTTTAATGCTTCAAATAATTCTTTTCTTTCTTCGGTTAAACCGTGTGTCTGAATGAGTTGTTCAGAAAGGTTACGTTGATTTTCATGGCTTTCTCTTAATGCTTCGAAAATATTCATTCTCTTCCTCATTTTTTAGCTAAAAAATCTTTTTTATTTCAAGGTTTATCATACGTTGAAATTTATAATGTTTAAGTAGCTTAAAATGAGACTATTTTTTACACAGTTTTCTTTCTAGTAAATTTCTGTAATGATTTTTATATTTCTAGCTTAAAATGATACAAAAAAGTATGAACTGCATTTTAGGGACAGCTCATACTTTCAATCTTATTTAACCCGTAACAAACATTTGATAGCCCAAACGGCAAATCAGAATACTCACCAAGATTAAAAAGATAATACGCACAAAACCACTACCGTACTTAAGCGCGGTACGTACCCCAACAATAGAACCAAGTACGTTAGCCGCTGCCATCATTAAACCAATATGTAAAATAGCGTGACCAGTTGGGATGAGGAAACTCAGCGCAGCTAAGTTAGTCATAAAATTACCGATTTTTGACAAAGCTGAAGCATGCAAGAAATCAACTTGTAAAAAACGGATAAAGAAGAAAATAAAGAAACTACCTGTACCCGGCCCAAAAATACCATCGTAAAAACCAATCGCCAAACTACCGATACCAGCTAAAATTAACATTTTCGTGGTAATTTTTTGCTCGGTATGAACTTGACCGAAGTTCTTTTTAACTAGGGTATAAATCGCAATCACAATCAACATTACGAAAACGAAAGGACGCAAGACAGATTGAGGAATAAGTGATAAGCATGCCGCGCCGGCAAAAGAACTAATCAAGGCACAAATGGCAATAACTGCTAGAAGCTTCCATTGCAACTTTACTTTTTTAGCAAATGTATAAGCCGCCGATGCAGTACCAAAAATGGATGAGACTTTATTGGTACCAATCACCGTAGCAGTCGACATGTTAGGAAAAGTGCTCATGATCCCGGGAATCTGGATGAGTCCACCGCCGCCTACAGCAGCATCAATTGCTCCTGCAGTAAACGCAAAAAAGATCAAACTAAGGATAACATCCCATTCCATGCCCATGCTCTATACTCTACATCTACTACAAATTTAAGATACGCTTAGGTACCAACCGTTTTTTATCGGTAATCTCGGCCAAACCTAAACAGCGCTCACCCGAAAACACCAAAACTTCTGCTTCTGCAGAATGCTCAATATTGCTTTCTAAACCGTTGCAAAAATATTTTTCACGCCCTTCTGGAACCTGAATTTTTAAGAAATGGTCAACTGGAGCATAAACTGGAAGTAGCAAAGCTTCTCTTTGCTCTTCTGTTAAACTTTCCAGATATTCAATGGTATAACTCGGTATAAGCTCAAAATGTCCTGTTTGAGTCCGGTTTAGCATCGTTAAATGCCCACCACAACCAAGTGCTTCACCAATATCTTCACCTAATACACGGATGTATGTCCCTTTAGAACAGGTTACATCCAGAGTGATACTATTTTCGGTAAACTCAATAAGCTCTAAAGCATAAATCGTGACTGGACGCGCTTCACGCTCAATCTCAATACCTTTTCTCGCCAACTCATATAACGGCTTACCTTCTTTTTTCAAAGCCGAATACATGGGTGGAACTTGTTGAATATCGCCTCTAAACTTTTCTAAAGTTTGTTCAATAAGTTCTTGGCTAAGCACCGGAATAGGACGCTCTTGTAAAATCTCCCCTTCCACATCACCTGTTGTAGTGGTCTGTCCCAATCGAACAGTGGTTTGATAACGCTTTGTTGAGTCCAGCAAATAATGTGAGAACTTGGTCGCCTCTCCCAAACAAATCGGGAGCAAACCTGTCGCCAAGGGGTCTAACGCTCCAGTATGGCCTGCTTTTTGGGCGCGATATAACCAACGCACTTTTTGCAAAGCGGCATTTGAACTTAAGCCTAATGGTTTATTTAATAGAAATACACCACTGATATGGCGACGAGAAATTTTTTGATTTTTTGTCGTCATTTTTACTGGAACACAAAGCTAGAAAAAAGTGCCGACATGTTAGCAAATTCGGCAAGATATTTTCACAATATTTAGGTGCCTTTTCACTTATTTTATGGCACATTAATGAACGAGTAAAAAAACAACAAATTAAAACTTAAGGAAGATATCTTTATGCAAGGGATGCAGAAGAAGGTATTGTGGTGTGTGCTCGGATTTTTTATTTTGAGCCTCATTGCATGTGTATATTGGCTAAGCCCAGAATCAAAAAATACATCGACTCAACTAAATCAGAACGAAGCTAAAAGCTTAGCATCTATTCCACCTACAAATCATTCATCGCTAAATGCAGATGCTTACCATAGTAAAAGTCAGCAAGATACTGAAGTTAACTGTCAGTTAAAAATTGATAGTTCCCAACATTTGGTCGTTAATAGTCAAACACGTGACTGCTTTGAATATTTTATTACCCAATATGGAGAAAATGATTTAGAGCAAATTAAAAATCACTTTGGACAATTTATTCAGGGAAAATATTTAGAGCCCGCTCGCTCACAGATTCTGGATTTATGGACCCGCTACTTAAAATACCGTGAACAGCTTGCTCAAATCCAAACACCTCCATCAAAACAACAAGATAAAAATTATTTTCAAAAAATCTTTAATTCAATTCAAGATCTAAGAAAACGTTTCTTTTCGGCCGCTGAAATTGAAGGGCTCTTCTCAACTGAAGATATCTATCAGAACTACACGCTAGATCGTATGCAAATACTTGAGGACTCTTCTTTAAGCGAAATTGAAAAGGCTCAAAAGCTTAAAGAACGTTTCGAAGAACTTCCTGAAGACTGGCAGCAAAACCTACAAGAACTTTCTAAACTTGATGACTTACATGCACTGACCAAACAAATTAAAGCACGCCATGGTTCAGCAGAAGAGCTTAGACAAATGCGTACAGCACTCGTTGGAGCTGAAGCAACTCAAAGGCTAGAAACTTTAGATACGCAACGGAATGCTTGGCAACAAAGGGTCACAAGCTACCTAAGTGGGCGAGATGAAATTATTAAAAGTAACATGAGTGATAGTGCTAAAAGCCAAGCCATACAACAATTACGCCAACAACAATTTAACTCATCACAAGAACAATTAAGATTGCGAACTTTTGAAACGGTCCATGATCAGGGAGGTGAACTGCCATTTAATTATTAAGTCTTTCCTATTAGGGACTGGCTAAACAAGCACTAGCAGTAAGAAGCTGCTTTTCATACAAAATAAAAATAGTGAGTAAAAAATGAAAAGGAAGTTAACGTTTTTTTGCGCTGCAATACTCTCAGGATTGAGTATTTCAGCAGCCCATGCCACAAATGCTGAACAAGTTAAAAACTCGTTCGTTTATTCATCTTACGCACAAACCAAATATCCACTGGTTTTTAACCACGGTATGGCAGGTTTTAACCGAGTTGGAACAGATACACTTGGTCTCGATTACTGGTACCAAATCCTTCCGGATCTTGCTCGTAATGGAGGAAATGTCTGGGCAACCAGAGTGTCACCTTTTAACTCAACAGAAGTGCGTGGTGAACAACTTGCCCAGCAAGTAGAAGAGATTATTGCCATTACTGGTAAGCCTAAAGTCAACTTGATCGGTCATAGTCATGGGGGCCCGACAATTCGTTATGTGGCCGGTGTCATACCAGAAAAAGTTGCCTCACTCACCACGATAGGTGCACCTCATAAGGGATCACCAATGGCAGATGTTATCCTGAAAGTTGAGGGTACTCCTCTGTCTGGAATAGCAACATTAGTAAACTGGTTTTCAGCAGCAATTACTTGGGCAGGAGGACTAGACCCAACAAGCTATCCTCACGACTCTTTAGCAGGTGCTCATAGCTTATCAACTCAAGGTTCAGCTCAATTTAATGCTCAGTTCCCTATGGGTATACCAACTACGTCTTGTGGCGAGGGAGCATATCAAGAGAAAGGCATTTATATGTATTCTTTCTCGGGGAATAAAGCGCTGACCAACCCATTAGATCCATTTGATATTGCTCTTACAGGCAGCAGTTTAGTGGTCGATCCATTTGGTGATAATGATGGACTTGTTTCCCGATGCAGTGCCAAATTTGGTAAAACAATTCGTGATGATTACAACTGGAATCATTTAGATGAAGTGAACCAAGTGCTTGGTATACGTTCTATTTTTGCTTCCGATCCTGTCTCGGTTTACCGTCAACATGCAAATCGTCTGAAACTTCAAGGACTATAGTTTTTAAACAAAAAATGCGCCAAAAGGCGCATTTTTTTACTCGCTATAAGCTTACGCTTTACGAGCTGGTAATTTTTCACGAATACGTGCAGCTTTACCAGACAAGTCACGAAGGTAGTAAAGTTTAGCACGACGAACGTCACCACGACGTTTCACTTCGATTTTAGCAACAACTGGTGAGTGAGTTTGGAATACACGCTCAACACCAACACCGCTAGAAATTTTACGTACTGTGAACGCAGAGTTCAAACCACGGTTTTTCTTAGCGATTACAACACCTTCAAATGCTTGAAGACGTTCACGATCACCCTCTTTTACTTTTACTTGAACGATGACAGTGTCACCAGGAGCAAAAGCAGGGATATCAGATTTTAACTGTGCATTTTCAACAGCTTGAACTAAAGGATGTTTACCACTCATTGTGGGAATCTCCAATATGTGCGGAGTCAGAAGAGGTCTGAATTTCCGCTGGGGATAGAGGCTAAATCGCATATCAACCCGTTTATCTTTCCCTTTACGACAATATGTCTATAAAGAGCCTTTAAATTTACATAAAACTATTGTTTAAATAGAATTATGTTTTAACTCGAAGCATTGCTTCTCGTCTTGTTGCAGAACTTTCGTTCTTGAGAATAACGATTAAGAGTTACCGTTATTCACTTGCGTATCTTTTAGCCATTTTTTTTGCTGCTTAGTCAACTCTACGTTTTCAACCAATTCTGGTCGGCGCTCTAGAGTTCTTTGATATCGCTGCAAAAAACGCCATTTTTCAATATTGCCATGATGTCCAGATTTTAATACCTCTGGCACATCCAGCCCTTCAAAATGGTCAGGCTTTGTATATTGCGGACAATCTAAAAGACCGTCAACAAAAGAATCTTGTACTGCTGATTGTTCATCTGACATTACATTCGGCAAACGGCGAATAATACTGTCAAGTAACACCATAGCGGGCAGTTCACCACCAGATAAAACATAATCACCAATTGACCATTCTTGGTCAACATAATGCTGGATCAAACGTTCATCTACTCCCTCATAACGTCCACACAGTACGATTAAGCCGTCATAATCGACAAACTGCTGTACTGCCTGTTCATTTAAGGTTTTGCCTTGTGGGGACATATACACCACAGGGACATTAACATGTCCTGCTTGTGAGGCAAGCTGTTTGGCATATGAAATTGCTTTCGCCAAAGGCTCAGCCATCATCACCATACCGGGGCCACCACCAAATGGACGTTCATCCACTCTTCTGTAGTTTCCCTCAGCAAAATCACGAGGATTAATACAAGTGACTTGTACAATATCTCGTTTTGCCGCACGTCCGCTGATGCCGTAGGCTGTAATCGCTTCAAACATTTCAGGAAAAAGCGTAATGACTGCAAAAAACATCACAGACTCCTCTATTTTCCTGCTGTATTAATCCTAAAAGGATTAATAATCTACGCCCCAATTGACGTAAATACGACCAGCTTCAAGATCAACACGTTGTACTACATCTTTATGCCAAGGAATCATGCGCTCTTCTGAATCAATGCTGTCTGGGGTAGCATGTACCACCATCACATCATTAGCTCCAGTTTCAAACAACTCATGAATTTTCCCTAAGTTTACTTCCTGTTCTTCTTCATCAAGACCTAACACAGTTAAGCCTTTTAAATCTGACCAGTAGTACTCATCTACATCTGCTTTTGGCAGTTGAGACTTAGCAATCCAGATATTAGCGCCAACCAAGCTTTCCGCTCCAGTGCGATCACTCACACCTTTCAACGCAACAACCAGGCCTTTGCCATGTGGTTTCCAACGTTTTACATCTATTGTTTGCCAACCGGCCTTGGTCTCAATGTACCAAGGCAGGTAGTCAAACATGTTGCTCATAGGTTCTGTATTTGAATACACCCAGAGCCACCCATTCAATCCATAAGCTGAACGTAACTGTCCAATCTGAATACGATCTTCGGGAACATTCTGTGTTGATGTCATGGGCTACCTACTACAAAAATTATGCAGTAGCTTTTTTAGCTTGAGCAGCTAAAGAAGCAACACGTTCAGAAGGTTGAGCACCTTGAGAAACCCAGTGAGCAAAACGGTCTGCATCTAAACGAAGTTTTTCTGCTTGACCTTGTGCAGTCGGGTTAAAGAAACCGATACGCTCGATGAAACGACCATCACGTGCATTGCGGCTGTCAGTCACAACGATTTGATAGAATGGACGTTTTTTTGCGCCGCCACGTGCTAAACGAATAACAACCATGATAAAAGCCTTATAATTCTTACGGATTATCCCTGCGCCGACCATCGGCAACACTTCAAACCCCTTTCATAGAGGGCGACATTCTACGTGATTTTCGCCCTGAAAGAAAGATTATTTTTTGAGTTATCCGCAGTTTTGAATTTAAAATTACTGTAGCCAATTTGATGCGGCAGATAACGCACAATCGGTTGCACCTTTTGCCCAAAATTTTTGACCTTGATCATTAAGACAAATGATCCCATCACCAGCTTGAGAACTAGTAGCAATAGGTGTAGCAGTTAACACCCAGCTTGAATCAGTTATGCTAGCAAAAGCTAAGTTATATAAGGCTTGGCCTTGTTGAGGGCTGACACTAGACCCATAAATCGAAGTAATCGTCGCATTCGACGGATAACGATTGTGAACTACTTTTTCTGATTCTAATGTTTGGGCAATATTCATCATTTCAGATTGAACAGCTGTACGATGTCCTTTGCGTAAATACTGCAAATACGAAGGTGTCGCTATAGCTGCTAAAATTGCAATTATTGCTACTACAATCATGAGTTCTATTAAGGTAAAACCATTCTTCATTGCCAATTCTCACTATTTGTTTCACATACATTGCAAGTGACTGTTCCACCACAGTCATTATCAACAGCCGTAGGTGTTAAACTTTGGCAACGCAAACCTGAATTCTTAGCAATAAAATTAAAGTTTCTTGAATCTGTAGTTGTCGCTTTAATGACCCATGTTTGCCCATTTGCAGCAGCATTCGTCAATAAATTTCCTGTCGTCGTATCATCACTAATTTCAATTGTATAACCACCCCGTGGTAACGTTACAGATGTGGTCGTAAATCCTCTATAGGTAAAGTTCTTGGATTTATGTCGTTCCAACTGTTCTGCCAATTTTAGAATTTCACCTTTAGCAGCAGAGGCAGTCGCTCTGCGGCTATAACTTTGATATGAAGGGATAGCAATCGAAGCAAAAATAGCGACAATCACGATGACAACCATGAGCTCAATCAAGGTAACACCCTGATTAAAACGCAGAATATAATATTTATTCATCAGTCATCCCTTAGCGATAACGCTCATACCAACGCGTAGGAACTAAATGACTTGTACACTGCCACTCGCCTGTTCCACTCTCGTTTCCAGCCAGTTGTAATTTTCCACAACTATTAGTCACTGGAGGTTCATCTCTTTTTGGCACAAATGCTACGCCACGGATACCTGAGCCAATAACGTTTTTATTACATTCAGAAACTCCTGCTGGGCAGTTACTACCCGTTTGTGTTTGAAACCCGCTATCCTCTTCTTTATCACGATTAATCGTTCCATCAGAATTAAGACAGGCACCAAATGGTAAACAGTAAGTCTGTTGATCGGTTTCACCTACTACACGGGGTAAACATGGGTCTGCCGCTACGATACCTGTTCCCTGCGGGTCATAAACAGGCACAATTAAAGTCCCTGTAATTGCCATAGGCTCTTCAAAAGCTTTTAGCCCACCTTTAATACGGAAACTATTATTAGCTTTCTCGGTACCATCGCTCATACTAGAAAGCGAGCGATACCAACCATTTTGTCCCGCCCCAGTGTTGGGAAAGAAAATCTGTGCTACTCGAGTTTCTCCAGATCGTAAAATTTGTGGATTTTTTCGAAGCGTCGATCGAGTAATATCTTTTGTTTCAAGTTGGCTATCAGTCAAAGTCATTAAATTCTTTTTAATAAAGTCTTTATCGATAATTCCATAAACGTTGTTTACAGGTCTTCCGCTTAATGCCGTGCTCGGTGACATCCCCTCACGACCTGTAAGCGGATAAACATCTAAAGGTGTACTACGGTCACCTGAAGCAATACCTACAGTAATAAAAGTGCGGATTCCGTAATCGTGAATTGTCACTGTTGGCGGTTCATAAAAACGCGGCGCATTCCCAGCGGTATAGTCATTCGAAGCATCATAAGTTGAGTCATTCGTTGCTAAATTAGCTAATCGAACAACTCGCACCCCGAAACTGCTATAAGTTGAATTTGTTTTTGTCTGGTTATTATTAAGATCGATACGGAAAATTTGCCCGCCTAAATCGCCAAAATATAAATGGTCTACCAAACCATCAGCATCTCGATCCAAGGTACTAATGCGACTAACAATACTGTGCTTCATATTAGAGTTATCTATATTAGAGCCTGTATCACTAGTCCACCATAAGCGCTGCCCAGTTTTAGCATCAATAATATAAACAGCGTTTCCTTTTGCTTTTCCATTCGTAAAGCAAGAGTTACTCAAAGTAATATTCGGGTTTTCATAACATTGGTCGTAGCCACCAGCAACAATCATAACCCGTTTAATAACCCCGTTATAACGTATATTTGCAAGTACAGGTTTAGACCAACTCTGCCCCATACGACTATAATCAGTTTGATCTGCTCCTACTCTAAACAGGAGCTTAGGTGAAGCAGGATTTAAGACATTTAAGCCATAATAGCTGCTGCCCCCCATTCGCATACCACCATAAATATTCATTTGCTTTGCAGTTACTTTTGATACTGCTGAGCTACCGCTTCCCGTTGTAGTAATACTATATGCAGGGTCAGATACCCAAGCCCCATCCATACCGTGAGCAGGAGCTGAGGCATCACTTTGGCCAACCACTAAAGCTTTTGATGCAACGGGATCATTTAATATATCAGCGGGAACGAAAGCCATTTGTTCTACCCCTGTTGAGGCATCCACAATATGCAGACCACCTTCCATCGTTCCATAGAGAATGGATTGTTCACGCGCAGATGTTAAATTCCCATTTTCATCTAATGTTCCATTATAGGTAAGCTGTACCGGTAAAGAGTGAATGCTACCGCCCATCGATAAATAGGGTTCATTCGATGTAACTAATGACGAAGGTAAAGTCGTAGCGCTAATATCAGTTGAGTAACCTAGATAATTTAATATTTTTAATTTCAAGCTAATTGGGAAAGCTTTTAAAATATCTTGTCCAGTTGATGGATTAAATTTTCCTAAAACATAACTTGCTGTATTAGCCACACTATCAAAAGGATCAGTTCCTTCTGGTGGAGTAGCTGGAATTTTTAGCAAATTAGTTCCAGAAGTCGATATTTTCGTTAAGCTACCATCTGATGCGACGGCAGAAACATCAGTAAATAAGTTGCGGATTTTAGTTTGTACTGCGTAATAATATTTTGTGATATTTCCTTCTTCATCACGTGTTTCATTTTGTCCCGCAATTGGTAAAGGAACTTTTGCATATGAACCACCAAAAAAGACTTTACCTCCATCATTATAAGTAGAGCTATTCCAATAATCTTTTGTAGCCGTTCTAAATGCTCCAGTTGCGTTGTAAACCAACCCACCAGTATTAGCTTCAAAAGCACCAGCATTTGTTCCCGATAAAACAACATGATATTTCTTTAAATTTCCTCGCCATGTTAAGTAGGTGTTAGCTGGGTTTGGCTCAAAAGCACGTAAGTAACCATATTCCTGTAAATTTTTAGGATTTAATGCATCATAAGGAACTGAGATAGCACCTGTGGTTAAAGGTTCTAAAGGAACTTTATCTAAGTTATTAATAAATGCAATAACGCTGTCTGTTACACCTTGCGCACTTTGGGTAGGGAAAAATCCTCCATTTCCATAACCAGGTGCAGCGACCGCATTTGTGGTCTGATTCGGCGAACAATTATCATCACTTTTACGATCAGATTGGGTTCTCGAACTTAAACGACAGGCATTTTTTACATCAGAAGAACTTAAACTAGAAAAGTCACTACCAAAACCGACAAATGCTGTTTGAATAGAAACTCCAGCTGGGTTTTTTGTTTTATCAAATAATCTTTTTGCAAACTCACCCATACAGGCCCAACCAGAGTCTGCTGTCGTGTTAGATAAACCTCCAGAACAAGTAAAATCAGCTCCCAAAGTACTGCCTAGGGCAGTCGACATGACACTTGCCGAACGTGTATTTGTTGTTCGATTCGGTTCCCCATCTGACAAGAAATAAATACCCTGCCCATCACAGCTTTGGCGATTGGCCACCGCTGGCAAAGGAGATTGGTAAATAGCATTTAAATTAGAGGCATTTCTATCTACAACAATATTCGGATTGCTAGCTGTATCGTTTGATTTTGATTTTGGGATACCACTATCTGCATTTGCTACAGCATAATTAAAGGTGGTGTAGTAATAAGTATAAGAATAGGTCCAATCCGACGAAGTATCATAAGCAGTTGCCGCATCCACACCCGGATTAGAAGCTGACCAGTTACTCCAATAGTTATCAGAGCGACAAGGTTGCCATAGATTTGTGGTATCGATTTGTGAATCACGATAATTCGTACAATATGAGTATTCCGTTCTATTATCAGATTTTCGCACACGCTTTATATAGCTATCTTTTCGGATAGCATAATTCACCTCTGAATAAGTCGTTGTACCCATCAAATAAGCAGCGGCTTCCGCATAAGCATGAGCCGAAGGCGTTGACCCGCCAGCAGTTAAATTTGCAACAGCCTGTTTTAATTTATAACGCTGAGAACCCACTGTATTTAAAGTACTCGCGTCCCCTAAGGGAGCAGCGGCCACCAAAATTTGTCCACTTCGGCTATCACCATTTGCAGAGAAATTTCCCAACCCCACACGAGTATCATTTAAAACAGGATTATTACTTGCTAAAAAAGCATTCATACCATTTTTAAGCATGGCCAGACGGTTTTCACCATAACTATTGTTAGTCATACTTCCTGATGTATCCAACATCATCACAATGGTTTTTTTTCCAGCTGTAGGTGAAGCATAAATTTGTAAATCACTCGCCTGCACAACGGAGCTTGTCATTAGCCATGTAAAAGCAACCGAACTCGAACAGATGGCATACCATAAATTATTTGGCTTAAAATTCTTCAATTTTATTTTCACGATATTCCCCGTTATGAACCTGGTGCCGTAATTTGAGTGAGTTTATTGGTATAGTTAAATTCTTGAACTTGAGTACTAAAAGGCACGTTATGATTTGCCAAACACTCCGCCAATGTTTGTTTAGCCGTTAATGCGGTATCAAAATTATCACTAATTTTTGCCGAACTCGTGCTTAAGCAATCTCTTTGTAAAGTTTCAATAGAGGTAGAAGCATAGGCTGGTAAAAACGCAGTTGTGATCACTCGAATACGTTGCGTAGACAACATGCTTTTAGGAAGTTGCGTGCCTTCCGAGGTGTTTGTTCCTCGTGGTAAATTTGAACCTGGGATATCGCTAGCAGCATCTGTTGGAACACTTACAGCAACTTGGGTAACCACTGCTTGACGATTACTTCCATAGTCAGTTGTTAAATTGCAAAAACCCGCCACTCCGCCATCTTCGACAACCGCATTATTGGCACTTCCTGCTCGAAGTAAACTTGCACCTCTGGTTTGAGCAAAATTTGTTGCTGTAGAAACAGGCTTATAACAAAAGTTGTATTCTGCGCCTGGGTTACTTTCATGCTCTTTAAGCGCGGCGCCAATCACATTGGTAATATTAGTTAGGGTGGTAGGATTCATCTGCACAATGAGTTCTAAAGGTGTGTCAGATGACTGAAAATTTAATTGGCTAACTTGGCTATTCGTAGCAACTTTTAAAGAAACAATAGCCACTCTTATTGCTAAAACACCTACAGAAATAACAATCAATAAAATAATAAGTACAACAATAAGGGTTGCCCCTTTTTCTTTAGACCTACTTTTATGAATTAAATGGGTCATAGACTTTCCCCCATCGCGTTGCGTAGAGCAATTGTTAAGTTATAAGTGCGGCGTAAGAATCGAGTTGTATTATCAGAAGCATGCACGGTTTGATCTAACATAAAAAAAGATTGCTCAGGATCTATTGCTTTGCTTTGAGCATTATTAGTAGAGCGCGCTAATACAGATATTTGTATTGAAAGAATTCGTGGCGGCATCACAGATGGTGTGGCATCTCGTGCAGCCTGTGCAGCAGCGCGATATTGGGGAATGGTATAATAAGCAAAATTGCCAGCCGCATTTTTTGCACCAAACAGAACATGGAAATGATCAATACGCGGCAATACAATTTGACCAGCGTCGCCCAACCCAGCAATAGTGGTCGGTTGAGCTGTGGCTACAGCTGAGGGAGTATTTGCATCACATGCAAGAGCATAATCTTGCTGGGAACTACCATTACTATCCAGACGTAAAAAATAACGCTCTACAATTAAATCTCCTGCAAGTACATTCACACCTTCACAATTGGTCATATTCGTAGGCGCAATAAATTGGATAGTCAATTGATCACTTTGCACAACTGCATTTGAACTATTCTGTATATTTGAAAGACCTTTCCAATGATTACTCACGGTACTCACCGTATCGCCGGCACCACGACTGAGTAATGTGTCAGCAATATAGGTATTTGTTCCAACGTTAGGGACAAAATTAACATTGTTGTTATTTGTTGCAGTGGAGCCAGTTAATACAACACCACCCCAAGGGGTTGTATCAGTTAATATTGGATTGGTTACATTCCCATAATTTAGAAGGCGTATATCTCGGGCAATATATTCCAATCCAAAAATACCGCTATCTTGTATTTCAGCATTTGCTTTTTGTAGACGACTTGATAGAAGTCCACCAATAAATAATTGAGTCGCCGCGGCCACCAAAATTAGACCTAAAGCCAATGCCACCATCAGCTCAATTAATGTAAAGCCTCGTTGTTTCCACGATACAAATGAGTGAGCCATTAATATGCCTCCATCATTAAACAGTTCGAATTATTGACATAAACACCATTTGTACTCATACAACTCGACACATCCGCGCTAGTGACTCCCTCATTTGTTGTAATTACTGGAGCGGTTTTTCCCCAAAAAACAAACAAACATTGCCTCTGCTGGGCCATTGTGCTTGTAACCCCTGGGCAATTCGTCATTGTAATTTTCATGCCAAGTTGATCAGCATTTCTTGCTGCTTGATATGCATCAAATTGGGCAAGCTGAGAAGGTGTACAAGCTGCATTGAAACACAACGTAGGAGCTGCGGTGGTAGATGAATAGTTGCTATAACTACGGACAAATGCGGGATACTGACTAGCTTGAGAACTATTTACGCGAATGTTTTCTGCTAATCCTCTCATGATCATAATCGCTTGAGATTTGCTTAATGCCTCTGAAGAAGCATCCATAGCACGGACTTGCAAGGCAACATATCCTAAAACCCCTATCGCAATTAAAATTAGGGCAACCAACACTTCTAATAAACCCACCCCAACTTGAGCTTTTTGTTTAGAGCCCTGCATTAACATGTCTCCTCAGCTTTAAAAATTAATGTGCCAAGCTTTGTTAAAATAAGAATTTTCTTTTTATTTATTTTTGAATTACAGATAGATAAAAGTGTGTCTTGGGTGATATTGGTTATTACCCCATTCGCATTAAAAGTTAAAGTCGTCGCTGTTAACGAACTCTGCGTACCGTCAGCAGCGATATTTTTAAGCTCAAGACTGTTATTGGAATCAGCTTTCCAATTCAAGGAAGTGGGAGTATTTAAAGCTGTTGAATTCAGATTAATAGAAACATCCTGTCGACCAAGTATGGCTTGGTTCTTTGCTTCCGATAAAGTATTGATTAGATCTCGTTGGTTTCCATCTAGTCGTTTGCTTTCTAATAAATTCGACATAGATGGTGCAGCCATCATCGCAATAATAGCCATGACCGCAATCGTCACCATAAGCTCAACCAAGGTGAACCCATCTTGCGGAATAATTACCCTCATCCCCATACCCCAAATAAACTTTAAAATTTTTTATTTATTAATTAAATTTTACTTCTCATGTTTACAAAACAAATACAAAGCAGATAAAGGGTATAAAAAAACAGATAACTGTCATATCAACACTTATCTGTTTAATTTTTTAAAATCAGTATGTTAAATACATCACACTTTACGCTTGAGTCACATGAATGCGTAATTCTTTAGGAAGACTAAAGGTTATGTTCTCTTCACGCCCATCTAATTCTTTCGGTGCTTGAGCACCCCAATCTTGTAAACGTTGAATTACTTGTTTAATCAAGATTTCTGGCGCAGAGGCACCAGCAGTAACACCAATTTTACAAGTCTCATTGAACCATGACTGCTCTAATTGATCAGCGTTATCTACAAGGTAAGCGGCTTTACCCATACGCTCTGCAAGCTCACGCAATCGATTTGAATTTGATGAGTTAGGTGAACCTACAACCAATACGACATCACACTTCTCAGCTAAATCACGCACAGCATCTTGTCTGTTTTGAGTTGCATAGCAAATGTCATCTTTACGCGGACCTTGAATATGCGGAAATTTTGCACGCAAAGCATCAATAACCTTAGCTGTATCATCAATAGAAAGCGTTGTTTGAGTTACAAATGCAAGTTTCTCAGGATGTCGTACGGTAAGTGCAGCAACATCTTCTTCATCTTCAACCAGATAAATATCACCGCCTTTTAATTTGTCATATTGCCCCATTGTGCCTTCGACTTCCGGGTGCCCTTCATGACCAATTAAAATCGCTTCAGTACCTTCACGCGCATATTTAGTCACTTCAATATGAACTTTAGTCACTAAAGGACAAGTCGCATCGAAAACTTTTAAACCTCGGCGTTCAGCTTCTTGTTGAACTGCTTTTGAAACACCGTGCGCACTAAAAATTACAATTGAATCATCTGGCACTTGGTCCAGCTCATCAACGAAAACAGCCCCTCTTTGGCGTAAGTCATCTACCACAAATTTATTGTGTACAACTTCATGACGTACATAAATAGGAGGATTGAAACATTCTAAAGCCCGATTGACGATTGCTATGGCTCGATCAACACCGGCACAAAAACCACGCGGATTAGCTAACACAATTTCCATAACAGCCTCAAAATTAATAAAACAGGGGAATTTCTCTTGAATATTTGCAATTAAAACTATTCAGTTTAAACGCACGGTACACTACAATAGCGAAGATATTTTATCATATCAGGAAAAATATCATGTCGGGTCTATTGTTTGTCGTTTCTGCTGCATCAGGAACGGGCAAAACATCTTTGGTAAAAGCCCTGCTTGACCGTGTGAGCAATTTACATGTTTCAGTCTCGCATACAACCCGAGGTCAACGTCCCGGTGAGTTAGATGGTGTTCACTATCACTTCACTACAAAAGATGAATTTCTAGACCAAGTCAACCATGATGGATTTATCGAATACGCTGAGGTATTTGGTAACTACTATGGCACTTCTCAAGCTACTGTAAAACAACAGCTAGCTCAAGGACACGATGTCTTACTTGAAATTGATTGGCAAGGTGCAGAACAAGTACGCAAACTTTTCCCTGAATCCAAACAAATATTCATTTTACCCCCAACTCAATTTGATCTACGTCAGCGTTTATCTAATCGCGGCACTGACTCAGTTGAAGTCATTGAGCATCGTTTAAGCTGTGCAGTAGAAGATATGCAGCACTACACGAACTTTGATTACATCATTATCAATGATGATTTTAATAAAGCCTTACATGAGCTTGAAGCTGTAATTACAGCGAACCGTTTGGTGCTATCTCAGCAAGCAAAACGTCATCAAGCTTTAATTCAGGACTTGATTACTCCTCAACCAAAACAGGAATAACTTGAGTCTAGATCGAAAGCCTTTTATACTATTTAGTCTGTTCAAATTTACCATTCCAGAACGAGAACTTTTATGGCACGCGTCACCGTTGAAGATTGTTTAGATCATGTAGACAACCGTTTTGAGCTTGTGCTCGTTGCAAGTAAACGTGCTCGTCAATTGGCACGTCAAGGCATGGAGCCAACTGTAGAATGGGATAACGACAAACCGACTGTAGTTTCTTTGCGCGAAATCGCGGCAGGGCACGTTACGAAAGAAATTCTTAAACAACGTGAGCAAGATTACCAAACTTCTAGTCTTGATCTTGCCCTTTCTACAAACAGCTTGAATTTAGAAGGTTTTTCTTTCTAATTTACTCTGTTTCATAAAAAAACCATCGTTTTCCTGCGATGGTTTTTTATTTGGCTTTGCGCCATATTTAAAGATATTGAGAAAAGCAATTATTTTCATTGAAAAAAAAATACACTTTTTCAAATGAAAAAATTGACAAGTTCCGCAATATGCTTTTCATTAAGAAGCAGATAGATTTAGTTTTTCAGTAATAGGAAAAAGGGTGATTTATGCCAGGCGAAGAGGTCAGCCAAGCCAAGCAACAGCTCAAATTAATTATCGACCCTTACTTATCGGTAAGCGAAGTCGAAAAAGTGCTTGCTGCCTGCGATTTTGCCGATCTAGCGCATACTGGCATTACACGTAAAAGTGGAGAGCCCTATATTCTGCACCCTATCGCTGTAAGTTGCATTCTTGCAAACATGCGTTTAGATGCTGAAACTTTAATGGCAGCACTTTTGCATGATGTTATTGAAGATACTCAATATACAAAAGAAGATATTATTGAAAAGTTTGGCCTAACAGTTGCAGAGCTAGTCGATGGTGTAACCAAACTTAGCCAATCAAGCGATAAAGAATATAACAAGGCAGCTTCATTCCGAAAAATTCTGCAAGCAACCTTACAAGATCCACGTGTCATCATTATTAAATTAGCAGATCGCTATCACAATATGACAACTCTAGGTGCTTTACGTCCAGACAAACGTGCCCGCATTGCTCAAGAGACTTTTGATATATTTGTACCGATGGCAAGATTAGTCGGCATGAATGAAATGGGCGATAATCTAGAGAATCTTTGTTATCAAAACCTTGACCTTGATATGTTTGATAACGTTCAAAATGCTCTGCTTCAAACAAAACCCGAACGTTGTAAATATCAAAGTATCTGGGAACAAAACCTCGCTGAACTCCTTCATAATTATCATATTCAAGGCCGTATTAAAAAGAAAAATAACAATATCGAATTATTACGCCATTTCGTTAAAAACGAGATGGACCTCCAAGAGCTTACCCATAGTCATGCTTTTGAAATTGTTCTACAAAGCATTGCCGACTGTGACCGCTTAGAAGAAGCATTAAGAGAAAACTTTCAGGTTATCCAGTACCAAGACCATATTCGTCGACCATTACCCGGCGGTAATCAGTCTTTATTGATTAAACTTAAAGGCGAAAAAACCACACTATCTCTTACTATTCAAACTGAGCTCATGCGTAAAGCTGCCCGTTTTGGGGTAGTGTTAGGTGAAAATGCGCCGCAAACTTGCCGCTCTGCCATTCAGGCTTCAATGCAGAACTTAAATACATTGATTGACGGTGAATGTGCTAAAACAACTTTTAATGATTTGCTTGATTATCTGCATCAAGAAAAAATCTGGGTATATACACCACATGGTCAACTGCATGAGCTACCGCAAGGCGCTACCGTAGTTGATTTTGCTTATTCAGCAAGTTTATTTTTAGGTAACCACGCAGTTGGCGCAAAAGTCGATGGTGAGATTAAACCACTTTCCACCCCATTAGTTAGCGGTCAGGTTATCGAGATTATTACGGATGTTTTGGCAACACCAAACCCAGACTGGCTAAGCTTTATTAATACGCAAAAAGCACGTCGTGCATTACAGCATGTACTAAAAGATCAAGATATCGAAGAACAACGTCTTGTTGGTGCACAAGCGCTTTCTCGAGCACTAAAACTCTTTAATCGTTCAATCAATGATCTTTCCGAAGCTGATTGGCTAGATCTATTACAATGGCGCCATATCGATAATAAAAATACATTGTTTGAACAAATTGCGGTTGGTGATTTACTACCTCAGCTTGTAGCAAATCACCTGTTTGCTCATGATAAACATCCGCAAGTAGAAAACTCAGATCGACTTATTCAAAGTACGGAAGGAGTCGACGTTAAATATGCGCACTGCTGTAATCCTATTCTAGGCGATCCAATTCAAGGACATTTAACGCGTCGCGGATTAATTGTGCATCGTATTCGCTGTCATAACTTGCTACATGAACAGCATCTACATCCTGAAAATATCATGCCGCTTCAATGGAAAGCAGATGATGTAGATGATGTCCGTTTTACAGCCTACCTTGCTATTTATATGGCAATGAATGATGAACAAGTATCAGACCTGATCTATCAATGTCGTAAAAATAACGCTGGGGTAGAGATGGTTCACTCAAATGAGCAAAGAACTTTTGTGAATATTGTAGTGAATAACCGTAAACATATTGCAAAAGTCATTCGTGATTTACGCATGCACTATGGTTTCCCACGGATTGAACGTTTAGATGCTCCTGCTCCGCAAATGGAAATTTCAAAAGTAAGCTAATCAGCTACAAGAATTATTGGCCAGATTTATGTTTCTTTAACAAAATCAAACTTTCCAAATTCACTTAATCAATTAAATCGATGATACTTTTGTCCAAAGCTATCATCGATTATGATGGAAATAGATTTAATCAAGGAGAACCAAATGTCCCGCCAAGTCATTCATACTGAAAATGCCCCTGCTGCTATCGGCACATACTCTCAAGCTATTTTAGTAGACAATACGCTATATCTTTCAGGGCAAATTGGTTTAGACCCATACAGTATGGAACTTGTAGAAGGTATCGAATCTCAAATTCGCCGTGTATTTGATAATTTAAAAGCAGTTTGTGAAGCTGCTGGTGGTTCACTTGCAGATATTGCTAAGCTCAATATTTTTTTAACTGACCTATCAAATTTCCAACTCGTGAACCAAATTATGGGTGAATATTTTGCTCAACCCTACCCTGCACGTGCAGCTCTTGGTGTAGCAAGCTTGCCAAAAGGTGCATTAGTGGAAATGGATGGAATTGTAATTATTAATCAATAAGATATAAATTTTCAAACTATCCAACTTTAAATATTTAGTTTTTAAAACATGAACCACCTTTGTATAAAAATCTAAATTCTTTTTAGATTTCCGCTTAGGTGGTATTTTTTTATCCAAAATCCCAATAATGATAAATGAGATTTTAAATGAATTTCATTGACAAACGATAATAATTATCAATAATATCAATTATCGCATTTATATTTGGGGATCACTCCCATGTACGTTTGCTTGTGTCGTGGCATTACCGATCAGGATATTAAAGACGCTATTGAAAATGGCGCTGAAAGCTATCGTGAAATTCGCGATTTACTTGATCTTGGTACATGTTGTGGACGCTGTGCACCAGAGGCCCGCGCTATCATTAGCGAAGAATTAGCAGAAATCGCTGCTCGCATTTCTGTAGCTGCATAATAAAAATTAATATTTAACAAAATTTATTGACTCCTCCACCGCTTTTTTTGCGGAACATTCATAGTTCCTCATTCAAGCGGTTTTTTTTGGCATAAAAACACCCTTTCTAATATTGTGTTGTTTTTGATTGCGATTTTCATTTGCTGTTCCATAAATTACTCGCCATCGCTATGATTGTTCACTAAAATGAATTTATAGATTGCCTTAATTAAGTTTGAGGCAGAAATTGTTTTGGAGTAGCTACAATGAAAGGCAATCGTGATGTCATTAATCAGCTCAATCAAGTGCTGTATCATCATTTAACTGCAATTAATCAATACTTTTTACATTCGCGCATGTTTAATGACTGGGGAATTGAGCAGCTTGGTTCTGCTGAATATAAAGAATCAATTCGTCAAATGAAACATGCCGATAAAATCATTGAACGTATTTTATTTTTAGAAGGACTACCTAACCTCCAACATTTAGGTAAGCTTTATATTGGTCAACACACAGAAGAAGTTCTGCACTGTGACATTCGTAAAGTAAAAGAAAATATAGAAGCAATTCAAAAAGCGGTTGCTTTAGCTGAAACAGAGCAAGACTATGTCACCCGCGACCTTGTTCAAGAAATTTTAGAAAAAGAAGAAGAATATTGGGATTGGTTAGATACTCAAATTGATCTTATTGGCAGCGTAGGTATTGAAAACTATATCCAGAGCCAAATGTAATTTCTCATAAAAAATCCCCTTGAGTACAAGGGGATTTTTTTATTACTTTTCTTTTAATAACCCTGATAGCGTTATTTTTTGCTTATAGAGTCGCTGTAAAATAAATATTTGCTGCTGTGCCTGCTCCACTTTTCCATTATAAGCCAGTAATTTTGCGTATTTACGCAAGTTATATGGAGTAGGTTTATTCTTCACAAAATTTTCCCATTGATCCAAATTAGCTTCAGATAATAGTGTGTGGGGATTAAGTTCAATCCAACGTAAACGCTGCTCAAACTGCGTTAAAACAAAAATTTTACCGCTTCCCATAAATTCGGCATTTGGACGCTTATTATTAAAAAGCAAATTACTATTTAAAACATAGACATTATAATCACGTAAAATCGCAATAATAAGCAGTAAACTTACACCCCATGATAAGCGAAGAATATGTTTGTTGAGGATAATTCCTTTCAGAACAGGAGTCTGAGCTTGCACAATACCAAGCAGGAACCCACAAGTAAGCAAGAAATAAGCATAACGTTGTGGAAACTCTAACATGGCATGAATAAGTACTGTACATACCATCATAATCGCTATGATCGAGATGGCATTTTTAGCTTGTTGATTTAACCAAATAAACCAGCAAGCAAAGTAGGTAATGATTACAGCACCCAGTGGAATACCATTCCAGATAATTAGATCAAGCAGTACATTATGAGCACTGGTAGTCCACTCTCCTGTTGGGAAAGCATGATAAACCGTCATTTGTGCCACACTGGTTTGATTCCAACCATAACCCAACCAAGGGTGCTGCTGTACGGCAAGCAACATTTGTGACCAGATATTAAAGCGCAAATACCCAGAGCTTGCTCTTTCAACCAAACTACTTGCCTGAGTTACATCAGTACTTACCCATGCTTCAATTAAACTAGTAGCAAACGGCAATACTATGCCTGCCATTACAAAAAAACCAACACACCACAAAAAACCTTGAATAAATCCAAATCTTTTTTGTTTTCCAAATTGTTTAACTATCCAGTAGATGAATAAGAATGGAAAAACGATCCATGATGTTCGTGATTGACTTAAAGCAATTGTGAACAAAATAATCAGCGCTGAAGGCACTAATAACCAAAGTGTTACTTTATTTTTTTCATATAAATACAAACATCCTAATAATCCAATAATTAAGAATGTCGCCATGTTGTTGGGTTGACCAAAATTTCCGTAAGGACGGTTACCGATCAGATGAAGGCTATAAATTAAATGTGATTCAATATTCAGCCACTGGAAAATTGCTATAAGACTGGTTAATAGCGATGTAATAATTACTAATAAGCTAAAACCTGAAAAAATTTGCTCTCTCTTTTTTTGATCTAGAGATAGGTTGTAGCCAGCTAGGACCATAAACCAAAAACCTAATAAGTAAAATGAACTTAATAAGGCCGTACTTAAATCAAAAACTAAACCAAAGCCCCACTGCACAATAGGAATTAAAGTAAATGGCAGCAACAATAATTGTGCTCTCGGAATTTTAATATTTTGTTGGATTAGGGCCACCAATACACATAACCCAGCCCCAAAAGTACTCACTTCACTTGAGAACATGACCCAAGGGCTATAGTGAAATGGGGATAACCAAGCAAATCCTAGAAGGATTGCGGCAATAAATAATAATAGGACTTGCATAGAGAGGCGTTTAGTAACGATCAAGACTTGAGAGATTATACATGGAAGCTTCAGAAAAATTGTAAGAAAGCCAGAATAGGTTCGTAAAGCTGAAGATTCTCAAGTTAAATTACGGAATCTGCCTAGCCGGAATTAGATGTTCAGTTCCACCATATTCCCAAAAATTTGGAGCCATCCGACCAATATAACTCTCACAATTCCAACATGTTAGATCTTGTCCCAAATAAACTATAGTAATATATAGGAACATCGCCATCCATAAGCCCAGAAGAATCTTTGTAACCCCATAAAACTGTTGTAAATTGCGTTCACCACTTCTCTTTTGGGAAAAAGCAAATGCTATGAATAAGACACAAGCAATTTGTGAAGCTGGATATACCATACTTCCCGAGAACATAGCATCAACTAAGATTGCAGCTACCCCAGCTTTCGCGACAGGTGTAACTTCTTTAGCTCGGAATAATCCAAACAGTTGATAAATCATCCAAACTAAAAATATAACTCCAACTACTCCCCATTCAAAAACAAGCCTTAAATACAAGTTATGTATATGATGTCCATAACTATATTGAATTTTTGAGAGATAACCTCCACCCACCCCCAAAAATGGACTATTTTTCCATTGTTCAAACATAAATAACCACATTTCTGAACGTAAAGATGTCCCTGTACGCAATACTGTCATCGTATTTTTATCGGCCAGATAAATGACTCCCTTATGTACTAAAAATGCAAAAAGCATATATCCTATAGTCTGTAAAATCAGATTACGATTTTGCCTAGAAGAAATAAATAAAAATAATAAGCCTGTCATTACTGCTAATAAAGCTGATCTCGCTCCATCAAACAACCAAGCCAAGGTGAAGAAGAAGGTTACTGTCGGGTACAAATAATTAATATATCTATATTTTTCGGTTTTCAAAAAAATTGCAAAAAAGAATATAGGCACTATAACACTATCAAAAATACGTATCGTGCCAGAGTTAAATTGCCAATCAAACCATTGCTGATAAATAATAAAGTTAACTATAGAAATTAAAATAAATAAGCATGGAATAAGTGCTGAAATTACAATCAGAACCATACCATGTGTGATATTTTTTTCATCTTTAAAAGTATAAGCTAATGTAGATAATATGAATAACAATACTATTACCGACCAAAGCTCTTGAAACTGAAAAATATTATAATTAGTTAGCTGTATAACAATTAATATGCCTATAAGAAAAAAAATAGTTTGAGTGAAGATCGAATATTCTATTTTTTTTTCGAAAAATAAAGCTAATAAAGCACACAGTGCCAATGGAAACTGTAATAAGCGGAGCTCATCGTATTGAAAAACTGCCCAGCCTAATCGCCCTCCTAACACACTAAAAATCAAATACAATACTATTGAAAAATATAAGATATTATTTTTTTCCATTTCAAATACGTCCAATAAAAAAGAGAGGTTGAAACCTCTCTTTTTTATTAATTTAACTTATGAACCACGGCAGTTAGCTGGTAAATATTTCGGTTTCATATTCGCGCCAACAGCAGAACATGCCCACTGAACAGTACCAGTTGTATTATTATATGATGGCACTAGTTTAATACCATCAGTCGCTGTAACACCCCCACCAACAGCAGCTGTTGCTAGCACAGTAATAGTACCATTGCTAACAGCTAATGATGTAACATACTGAGTTGCATTACTAGAACAACCTGCAGCATCCGTATCAGCAGGAGCAGCATTTTTAGTTTGATAATATTCTGAAACTGAATTTTTACACGAACTTGCTGTAGAAATTAATTCTGTTACTTTTGAACGAGTCATATAATCCTGATAAGCAGGAATCGCTACAGCAGCCAAAATACCAATAATGGCAACCACGATCATAAGTTCGATTAACGTAAAACCTTTTTGTGCATTCATAGCCTTTTCCCCAAAGATTGTATGTATGTTTTTATATAAGCTTTTTCAGCTATCAACTATATTGCAGCATCCATGCCAACTCTTATTTTATTTAAAAAACAAATACTTAATAAAAATTCAACTATTCTTAAATATTAAATAGGTGTAAGTAATTGACAAAAAATGTCATATGAATTTTTATGAAAAAACTTCACGCATTAAAAAAAATAAATTACACAATTCAAATTTTATGTTTATTTATGTGAACAAAATCTCTTTAAAAATAAATAAGCAGGTGACATTTTTTGTCATCCATCTTAAGAAATAAAATTTAAAAAATATGAGATATAGAACTTTTAGAAAATAACTTAATTAATAATAATTGGAGCATTCCCCAATTCATTAGATTGATCAGGCATGTTTTCGTCATAAAACTTTGACAGCACCTCTCCAATTTGTTGTACGCCAATCACTACAGCTTGTTGATATTCTTTTTGTTTAAGCTTTTGTACTATTGCTTCACAAATCTGTTGCCAGACTTGCTCGTTAGTCGTATTTCTGATACCACGGTCAAATATAATTTCTACTGTTCGTTCACATAAATTTAAGTATAACAACACGCCACTATTTAAGGCGGTATCCCAAACACCTAATTCCGCAAATAATTGCTGTGCTCTTAATCGAGTATTTTGTCTGTAGGCTTGTGACACTGGAATATGACCTTCAATTACAACCTGTATTTCTCCAACATGCCCATGTTCTGCTTGCTGTACAGCATCTGCAATAGCTTGCTTATCTTGTTTTGAAAAATAACGACTACTAGCAGGTAAATAGCATAGATGTTTAAACCAACGTTTTATGCTTGGCTCTACAGATTCCTCAATTTTTGGTTGAGTAATAATTTGTGTTGTTTCTGATGTTGTTACCATGAGCCTGAAGCACCTCCACCGCCAAAACGGCCTCCGCCGCCACCATAGCCTCCGCCACCTCCGCCGAAGCCTCCTCCGCGTCCGCCACCGCCAGAACCACTTAAAATGGCCTGTAAAATAAGTTGGGCAATTGATGTAATGAGTAAAAAGAAAATACCAAAACCAAGTAGTAAGCTAGTGACCAACCCTGCCCCATTTACGAATCCTGCTACCGCAGCAGCCACACCTGCTGTAGATGCACTAAGCGGACGACCAACAATAAATGATCCCACAACCCCAGCAACAAGAATAAATAAAGCCATTGTAAGCGTTGTTTGTTTGGCTTGTTGTTCTTCGGCAGCTTGATGTTGGCGTTCTTTTAAATCTTGGGCAGCTTGCTGAGCTACTTCTGGGTCAAGATTTAAAATTCTTCCAATTTCATCCAGACCTGCATTTAAACCTTGTGCATATTGGGCTTGTTTAAAATAAGGGGTAATTTGATTTCGAATAATTCGACTTGCAACAATATCAGGTAATACCCCTTCTAAACCATAGCCAGTTAGTATTTGTATACGGCGGTCATTTACAGCGACTGCAATGAGTAATCCATTGTCACGTTTAGATGATCCTAATTGCCACTTTTCACCAACTCGTAACGCATAATCAAAGATATCTTCTTGGCCAGTGGTAGGAACAATAACGACACCAATCTGCGCTTTGCCTTGTTGGTACAAACTTAGAATTTTTTGATCAAGTTGCTGCTTCTCAGCCTCGCTTAAGATATTGGCTTGATCAATAACAGGCTGGTTTAAAGTTGGCAAACCACGAATTGATTCGCCATCAGCCATATCATTCGCAACTTGGACTTGAGGAGCAGAACTTGAAGCAGCTTGCCCTTCTAGTTTAGTTGCAGTAGCTTGAGTTTGTTGCTTTTGAATAATTTTGCCAGCAACTATTGCGTCTGCCTCATCGGTAGCAGTTGCAATATTACTTTCACTCCATGCCGTATTCTGAAAAAGAACACCACAACAGAGCAAAATTAAGGTCGAAATAAAGACCTTAATTTGCTTTGATTGAAGCAATAGAGTATTTCTCATACGGCACTCCTTTGATTTATAAAATTAATCAAAAGAAACTTTTGGAGCCTGTTGTGCGGATGCTTCTGCAGAGAAATTGGCTTTTGGATGCATACCAATTACTTTTGCTGTTACTGCCTGAGGGAACTGACGCACATATGAGTTATAGTCTTGTACTGTTGTAATGTAACGATTACGTGCAACAGCAATACGGTTTTCCGTACCCTCAAGCTGAACTTGTAATTCTTGGAATTGAGTATTGGCTTTCAAATCTGGGTAATTTTCCGAAACAGCAATGAGTCGAGATAATGCCCCTGTTAATTGACTTTGAGCCTGTTGATATTTTTCAAGTAAAGCTGGATCTTCTAAAACTTCTTTATCAACTTTTAAACCTGCAACATTAGAACGTGCCTGAGTTACTTCGGTTAATACTTGCTCTTCGTGCTTAGCATAGCCTTTAACAACGTTTACAAGGTTTGGTACCAAATCTGATCGACGTTGATATTGGTTCTGTACTTCAGACCACGCTGCTGTTACAGCCTCATCTTTTACTTGTAGAGTGTTATAGCCACATCCCGAAAACAGTAAGGTACTGGCAAGTGTTGTTGCGATTGCAAATTGTTTCAACGTTTTCATCGTCACTTTATCCTCAAGTTTTTCTTTATATTTTTAACCTCTTTACCTGATTGTATGATGAATTAGGCATTATTGTGTTGCTTTTATTTTATTGATTTAAAAAAACCGGATTTTTAAATCCGGTTATCTATTAGCTCAATCGCTGATCTTTTTCTTGTTCAAAACTTGCCATTTGATATTCTTCTGCTAAAGAGCTTTTCCAATAATTAACCATCCTGCCATAATCTTTTTGACTCGGATGAAAGTCTTTTTTGTAATATGCGAAGTATTCAGGCATTAACTGAATAAGCATCTTCATCAGCAAATATAATCCAAATAAATTACCCCCGATTTTAGGTAAGCTATTCCATTTATCTTGCCAAAATAAACGAGTTGTCCCATAAAAAGCGAGACTCGCAAATCCTGTAGTGACGCTGCGCATGAGTAAACGACGGATACGATCATCACCATATACATGTTGATAAACATCAAATGCAACCGAACGGTGTTCAATTTCTTCAATCGCATGCCATACCCAAAGTTTTAGCGCATCTTCATCTAGGGTTTTTAATAACTCTGGATGTTGTAAGACATATCCCCCAAGTAAAGCAGTGAAATGTTCAAATGCACAGGTCAACGCCAATTGCAGCTTAGGTGGAATTGTTCTTAAATATTTATCGCGCTCATTTAGCCAATTTTGAAAACTGTCCAGATTATAATCATCACGTCGCCAAGCTTCATTAAACTCGCCATGTGCTTTGGAATGCATGGCCTCTTGTCCAATAAACGCCGCAATTTGTGCTTGTAGCTGAGGATCTGAGACTTTATCACGCACATTACGTACACTATTTACAAAAAATTGCTCACCCACCGGAAACGTTGATGAGAGTGCAGTTAAAAAATGCGACATGAGGGGTGAATTTGCAAAATAGTGCCGCTTGATCGCCTTTGGATTAAATTCAAGACGACGCACTGTAATACCCAACGCTTTTCGACGATTTAAATATGATTTTTCTGCCGTCATACCTGCGATGTTCATATTCAACACCTACTGTATTGAAGAAGGAAGTTTCGAGTATGTCGCGAGCTTTAAACGCTAAAAAGGGCAAAAAAGCTTATTATATTTGCCAAAAACATCAAAGTGAGTAATGGTAGACAATAAAAAAGCCTACTTGAAGTAGGCTTTTTTCAGTTATTTAACAAATTAATTTATTAAACACCAAGGTAGTCTAAAATCCCTTCAGCAGCTTGACGACCTTCCCAAATCGCAGTCACAACAAGGTCTGAGCCACGCACCATATCACCACCAGCAAAGATTTTCGGGTTTGATGTTTGGAATTTGAATTCTTGCTTTTCAGCTGCGACAACACGGCCTGAACCATCAAGATTGATATTCACATTACCAAACCAGTCTGCTGGGCTTGGGCGAAAACCGAAAGCAAGTAAAACTGCATCAGCTGGTAATACTTCTTCAGAACCCGGAATTGGCTCAGGGCTACGACGGCCACGACTATCTGGTTCACCCATTTGTGTCGTTACCACTTTTACGCCTGTCACTTTGCCATTTTCACCAACAATTTCGACTGGTTGACGATTGAATAGGAATTTAACACCCTCTTCGTAGGCATTTTTTACTTCTCGCGCAGAGCCTGGCATGTTGCTTTCATCACGGCGGTATGCACAAGTTACATCGTGAGCACCTTGGCGTAAAGAAGTACGGTTACAGTCCATAGCGGTATCACCACCACCTAGAACAATCACCTTTTTCCCATCTAAGCTGATGTATTCACTTGGATCTTTCTCCCAACCTTGGCAACGGTTCACGTTAGAGATTAAGAAATCAAGTGCATCATAAACACCATCAAGATCTTCACCTGGGAAACCACCTTTCATGTAGGTATAAGTACCCATACCCATGAATACCGCATCATATTCTGCAAGTAATTCATCAATCGTGATGTCTTTACCAATTTCAGTATTTAAACGGAATTCGATGCCCATACCTGTGAAGATTTCACGGCGGCGTTTCATTACATCCTTTTCCATTTTAAATTCTGGAATACCGAATGTAAGTAAGCCACCAATTTCAGGACGCTTATCAAATACAACTGGTTTAACACCACCGCGAGCTAGAATATCCGCACAGCCTAAACCTGCTGGACCGGCACCAATAATTGCAACTTTTTTGTCAGTCCATTTTACACCTGACATATCTGGACGCCAGCCTAAAGCAAAGGCTGTGTCGTTGATATATTTTTCAGCATTACCAATGGTTACTGCACCAAAACCATCATTTAAGGTACAAGCACCTTCACACAAACGGTCTTGTGGGCATACGCGACCACATACCTCAGGTAATGTGTTGGTTTGATGACAAAGCTCAGCAGCTTGGAAAATTTGGCCTTCAGCGATCAGTTTTAACCAGTTTGGAATGTAGTTATGTACAGGACATTTCCACTCACAATACGGGTTACCACAGCCTAAACAACGGTGAGTCTGATTAGTGACAGTTTCCGATGTAAAAGGTTTATAAATTTCCACAAATTCTGCTTTGCGGACAGTAATATCTTTTTTCTCTGGATCTTGGCGTGGTACATCCAGAAATTGAAAGTCATTATTTAGGCGTTCTGCCATGTCTCTCTCCGTGGGTAGGCGCGGATTTCCTTGTTGCCCGCACCTGCCTATGTCTTTGCAGTCGTGGAATTATTGTGGGTCAGCTTGTGTTGTTTTCAAAAGCGTTTGCAAATTAGCAGCTTTTGGTTTCACAAGCCAGAATTTACGGCTGTAGAAATCGAACTCATTGCGGATTTTATAAGCCCAAGCACTACCAGTTTCTTTGATATGCTCATCGATAATACGCAACAAGAACTCTTTATGATCTTCCATAGATTCTGTTGAAATACGATTTAAATCAATCAATTCATGGTTGTAGTAATCTACGAAGTCATTATCGAGGTCAAGTACATAAGCAAAACCACCAGTCATGCCCGCACCAAAGTTATGGCCTACTTTACCAAGTACAGTCACAACACCACCTGTCATATATTCACAGCAGTGATCACCCGCACCTTCAATTACAGCAAATGCGCCAGAGTTACGAACTGCAAAACGCTCACCCGCTGTACCTGCTGCAAAAAGCTTACCGCCAGTTGCACCATACAAACAGGTATTACCAATAATTGCTGTGTTCTGTGTTTGGAAAGGTGAACCTTGTGGTGGGAAAATCGAAATACGACCACCCGCCATACCTTTACCTACATAGTCGTTTGCATCACCTTCAAGACGGATGTGTAAACCACCAGCATTCCAAACACCAAGCGACTGACCAGCTGTACCAGTTAAGTTCATTACAACTGGATGAGCTTCCATACCCAAGTTGCCGTAGCGACGAGCAATTTCACCCGAAACACGAGCACCGATTGAGCGGTCACAGTTCACGACGTTGAAGTTGAACTGACCACCAGCGCTTGACTCAATTGCAGGAAGCATTTCAGCGACCATTCTCTCAGCCAATACCCCTTTATCGAATGGTGCATTACCTTCTACTTGACAGTATTGTGCTTTACCTTCAGCAGAAGGATGAGAAGTTAACAGAGCACTTAAATCAAGGTGAGCATGTTTTTCAGTTTCACCTGGTAATACTTCAAGCAAATCAACACGACCAATTAAGTCTTTCAATGAAGAAACACCTAATGCAGCCAACCATTCACGAGTTTCTTCCGCGATAAAGTGGAAGAAGTTGATGAGCATTTCTGGCTCGCCAATGTAGTGTTCTTGACGCAAATGATCTTGTTGAGTTGCAACACCGGTTGCACAGTTATTTAAGTGACAAATACGGAGGTATTTACAACCTAAAGCGATCATTGGTGTTGAACCAAAGCCGAAACTTTCAGCACCTAAAATTGCTGCCTTGATCACGTCAAGACCAGTTTTTAAACCACCATCAGTTTGTACACGTACTTTTCCACGCAAGTCATTTACACGAAGTGCTTGGTGCGCCTCACTCAAACCCAATTCCCACGGAGAACCCGCGTGGTGAATTGAAGAAAGTGGAGATGCAGCCGTACCGCCGTCATAACCTGAAATGGTAATGAAGTCTGCATAAGCTTTTGCAACACCTGCAGCAATTGTTCCCACACCCGGCTCAGATACCAATTTCACCGATACCATGGCTTTCGGGTTAACTTGTTTCAAGTCAAAAATTAACTGAGACAAATCTTCAATTGAGTAAATGTCGTGATGTGGAGGAGGTGAAATTAGCGTTACACCCGGTACTGAGTAACGTAAACGTGCGATTAAACCATTTACTTTACCACCTGGTAACTGACCACCCTCACCCGGTTTTGCACCCTGAGCAACTTTAATTTGCAAGACTTCAGCAGAAGTTAGGTATGCAGGAGTTACACCAAAACGACCAGATGCGATCTGTTTGATTTTCGAGTTACGAATTGTTCCGTAACGAACAGGATCTTCACCGCCTTCACCAGAGTTAGAACGACCACCGATCGTGTTCATCGCGATTGCGATTGCTTCATGTGCTTCTGGAGACAGAGCACCTAAAGACATCCCTGCCGAGTCAAAGCGAGGCAAGATATCTTCAACTGATTCAACTTGTTCAACTGGAATTGAGTTCGTTGTTTTTAACTTAAATAAGTCACGAATAGTCGCCACTGGACGATTATTCACCAACTCAGCATATTCTTTAAAGTCTTCGTACTTACCAGAGCGAACGGCTTTGTGTAATGCGTTAATCACATCTGGGTTAAATGCATGGTACTCTTTATCAAATACGAATTTGAGCAAACCACCCTGATCAATTGGCTTACGATTTGACCAAGCTGTCGCTGCTAATTTTTTCTGGTCTTTTTCAAGATCAGCAAATGTTGCGCCCTGAATACGACTTGGAACACCTAAGAAACACTGATCTACCACTTCTGATGATAAACCTACTGCTTCAAATAACTGACCGCCACGATAAGAAGCAACTGTAGAGATACCCATTTTTGAAAGAACTTTTAGCAAGCCTTTCTCAATACCTTTACGGAAGTTTGCTTGCGCATGAATTGGGTCACCTAAAAGCTCACCTTTAGCGATCAAGTCATTGATCACGTCATATGCAAGATATGGGTAAACTGCGGTTGCACCAAAACCAAGTAATACCGCAAATTGATGCGGATCACGTGCAAAACCAGTTTCAACCATGATGTTTGCATCAGTACGTAGGCCAGTTTTGATGAGGTAATGATGTACCGCACCTGTTGCAAGTGCTGCGTTTGCTGGCAGTAAACCTTGACGGATATTTTTGTCTGTTAAAACAATTAAAGTTTTGCCATCACGAACCGCTTGCGCCGCTTCTTCACAGATACGCGTGATCGCAGCTTGCAAACCTTCTTCTTCGGCATAGTTTAAATTGATATCTACTGCTTCATAACCCGGACGCTCAATGCTACGGATTTGCTGCATTTTTGAATTTGACAAAACTGGGCTAGAGATGATGATACGGTCAGCATGCTCAGGGCCTTGCTCAAATACATTCTGCTCACGACCCAAACAGGTTTCAAGCGACATTACAATTGACTCACGTAGCGGGTCAATTGGCGGGTTTGTCACTTGAGCAAACTGTTGACGGAAGTAATCTGTTACGTGGCGTACTTGACGAGACAATACAGCCATTGGCGTATCATCACCCATAGAACCTACAGCTTCTTGTCCACTTTCAGCAATAGGACGCAGCAATTGATCGCGCTCTTCAAATGTCACCATAAACATTTTTTGAGCCGCTTTTAAAGCATCGCCAGTTAAACCTTTATCGACTAATTGCTCTTCAAGTGCTGGGTTTGCATTTAAACGAATCGCATGATCACGTAACCACTCACGGTACGGACGCATGTTTTTCAAATGTGTACTAACATCTTTAGTATCAAGTACTTTGCCTGTTAATGTATCAACTACCAAAATTTGGCCAGGGCCTACACGACCTTTAGAAACTACATCTTCAGGCTCATAACCCCAAACACCGATTTCAGATGCCAAGGTAATGTAATCATTTTTGGTAATTACCCAACGCGCAGGACGCAAACCATTACGATCAAGCATACAGATCGCATGACGGCCATCTTGAATAACAAGACCAGCTGGGCCATCCCAAGCTTCCATATGTTTAGAGTTGAACTCATAGAATGCGCGTAAGTCTGCATCTAAAGTTTCTACGTTTTGCCAAGCTGGTGGTACGAGCATACGTAAGGCACGGAATAAATCCATACCACCACCGACTAAGATCTCAAGCATATTATCCAAGCTTGAAGAATCCGAACCTGTACGGTTAACGATTGGGTTAAGCTCAGTAAGACCTGGTAATAATGGGTTTTCAAATTTAGGAGTACGCGCCAACGCCCAGTTACGGTTTGCTGTAATTGTGTTGATTTCACCATTATGCGCAAGGTAACGGAACGGCTGAGCCAACGGCCAACGCGGCAATGTATTAGTAGAGAAGCGTTGGTGGAATACCACGATATGTGATTTTAAACGCTCATCTGCTAAGTCTGTATAGAACTCAGCAATTGCAGCTGGCATCATCAAGCCTTTATAGCTGATTACTGTCGAACAAAGCGTAGTCACATAGAATGACGGATCATTTTGTAATTGTTGTTCTGCACGACGACGTGCCAAGAATAATTTACGGTTAAATTCGACTTCAGTCACACCCATTGGACAGTTCACAATGACCTGTTCAAAAGCTGGTAAAGATTGAAGCGCAATTTCACCTAGTGCATCGTTATTTGTAGGGACAACACGCCAAGCCAGTACACGTAAGCCATCTGACTCGATTTCTTTCGTTAAAATATTTTTAGAATGTTGCGCTAATGCCGGATCAGTATTTAAAAATACAGTACCCACAGCAAAAATTTCACTCAGTGTAATATCACTCAGTTTTTTTGCTTCATCACGGAAAAATTGCTTTGGCATCGCCAATAATAAGCCGCAACCATCTCCCGTCTTGCCATCTGCGGCAATACCACCACGGTGCGTCATGCAACTTAAACTGTGAATCGCGGTTTCAACTAGATGATGACTTGATTCACCCTTCATATGGGCGATCAGTCCAAAACCACAGTTATCCTTAAACTCATCAGGTTGATATAAACCTTGAGCGGGAGCTACAGTATTAGGCGATGGCATGTGCATAGCGTACCCTTCTTTCAATAAGGCTCTTTCGAGCGTCAAACAAACAACTTCTTTTTGCGATAGTGCCTACGGACGACAGTTAGCTCAATGTTTCACAAAAAAAATTTTGGGGCTGATAAGCCAATATACGCTGTTCCATTTTTACGTACACTGGTTTTTGCTAGAAAAATGTTTTGACTTATTTCGCACTCTTTTAAAGCAGTTCGACCCCTCGACTCTGCATAGAATTTACTCTTTAGAGCGCTAAAATAGTTTACAGCACATTAATAAGCACAAGAATAAAGCAAAAACCATGCCAATGTTATTTTTTACATCTAAGTATTTATAATTATTGAAGATAGATAGGTTTTATTCGCGTTATCATTTTAATAAATGACTAAATATGCACCACAGACGATCAAAAAATATATATAACCATTATTGTTGCACCATATTTGTGCAACATATCCTTATAACTAATTGCCTCGCGTGCCCTCATTTGTTGCATTTTTTGCTGTAGGTTCTGTTGTACGATTCTGTTGAGCCTTTTTAGGAACATCAACTGCCGAATTAGACTGATGTACATCCACAACATTTCCCTCAGCATCTCGGCGAATAATTGTTGTTCGAGTTGTAGAGTTTGTTGCGGGAGCAGCCACCTTAGGTTGTGTATTCGCAGCTCCACTTACGCCAGTCCCTATGAGTAAAGACTCATCAATTTCAGGCAAGGCAGCTGGACGTAAACGCACTTCATAAGTTTGACTCATTCCACCTTTCATTTCATCCGCACCTAAATCATTGACTAATGGTGCATAAGTTGAAAATTGTTGTGGTTGTGGTTTGATTGACGCAGGTAAATCAAGATTCAGTTGAGTTAATTGCTGAATTGCATCTTCAGAACGTTTAAATACGCCATACGTCAAAACATATTGTTCAGATTGCTTATCTCCACTTAAGCGGAAGTAGATAAATTTATTTCGCTCTGGACGATTTTTTAAAAAGTTTTTAATAATATCTTCATCAGACGCACGAAAAAGCTCAAGCGTCCATTGTTTCTTGTTTTCATTAATAAACTTTGTACCGCGGAACTCTGCCTCATGCTGACCAGACGCAACAGTACGGGTTGTTAAATCAAGAGGCCTCACTTCATCAGCTAGTGCCCCTAAATTTGCAGTTGTTGCTACCTTCTCTGGCTGGATTTGTACTGGGGCATCCGAATCAGCTGCTTTTTCAACTTCGACAAGCTTTTTACTATCAGTCATTACCCAGAAAATAAAAGCCAGAAACAAGCAGACAATACCACCCACCAACCAGATATATTGTTGAACATTCTGCCAAAGTGTACGTGATACAGTCATGTGTTACCTTAATTTATTATCCGTGTTGATTCGCCAAAATAGCTTGTTTCATGAGTTCAACATCAAAGTCCTTAGTAATTACTGCTTGACCAAGTTGTTTTAACAACACCAAACGTAATTGACCATTGAGAACTTTTTTATCATGTGCCATATATCCAAGGAATTCATCCAATGGAATTTTTGGACATGATATCGGCAAATTAGCGCGTTGAATAATTTTTTTTGTACGCTCTACATCATCGCTTGAAATCCAACCTAAACGTTGTGATAAATCAGCTGCCATCACCATGCCTGTCGCTACTGCTTCACCGTGCAACCAAGTACCATAGCCAAGATAAGATTCAATGGCATGACCGAAAGTATGACCCAAGTTGAGTAAAGCTCGTTCGCCTTGCTCTTTTTCATCGTTAGCAACAATACGCGCTTTATGAGCACATGAACGGTAAACAGCTTCCGCTAAAAGGCCAGCATCTCGCCCAATTAAACCATCCATATTCTGTTCTAACCAAACGAGAAAATCAGCGTCACCCAGCAAAGCATATTTAATAACTTCTGATAATCCAGCAGATAACTCTCGATCAGGTAAAGTATTGAGTTGAGCCATATCAGCCAAAACAACTTGAGGTTGCTGAAATGCGCCCAGCATATTTTTACCGAGTGGATGATTAATACCAGTTTTACCACCTACACTTGAATCTACTTGTGAAAGGAGCGTAGTTGGAACCTGAACAAAATAAACACCGCGCTGGAAACATGCCGATGCAAAGCCAGCCATATCACCAATAACACCACCGCCTAAAGCTAAAACCGTACAATCACGATTAAAACCAGCTTCAAGTAAAGCATCAAAAATCAAATTTAGATGTTGAATATCTTTATATTTCTCACCATCCGGCAAAATACAAGTCGCTACAGTTTTACCTAAACTTTTTAAAGCATCTTGATAATGAGATAAATATAAAGGTGCGACCGTTTCATTACTCACGATCATGATCTGTTGACCATGGAGATAAGGCTCAAGCAACTGTTTAGGATCAAGTTGACTGCCAATAAAAATAGGATAACGGCGTTCGCCTAATTCAACATGTAAAGTTTGCATGAGTTTATAAAACCACAAGTAAGTTTGGCTATTTTAGCGGGTTGGACAAAATAAGTTGCAAAATCTTTTGAGCAAGATCACGAGCAGCACCCTGATTGGTTTCAATCGTGTAATGAGCAACTTCACGATATAAAGGGTCACGTATTTTTAACAAATCTCGTAATTTTTGTTCAGGGTTTTCAACTTGTAATAAAGGTCTGTTTTTATCGCGGTAGGTCCGCTGTAATTGTAATTCTACAGGAGTGTAAAGATAAACAACGATACCACGTTGCTTTAGAAATTCGCGATTAGGTGCTTGAGTAATCGCACCTCCCCCTGTCGCCAACACCAAAGCCTTACGGGAAGTCAACTCATTTAACACTACAGTTTCACGAGTACGAAAACCTAACTCCCCTTCTTTCTCAAAAATCCAAGGAATAGTGGCGCCTGTTTTGCGTTCAATTTCATGATCACTATCTAAAAAATCACGCCCTAATATTTCGGCTAAATGACGTCCAACGGTTGTTTTTCCTGCCCCCATGGGCCCTACCAAATAAATATTTGGCAGGGTTTCAAACGCTTTGCTTGGCAAGGCGCCACCTATTTCAATTGCTTTCATTGAAAAATATATTAATGATTTCTCACCAAAGTGTCATTAACAATTCGTGGCGTAACGAAAATCAATAACTCTTGCTTATCATCAGATTTCACATCTTTTCTAAATAAACGTCCAACTACAGGCAGATCTCCAAAGAAAGGAACTTTGGTTTGTGAGTTAGTTGTAGTCTGCTCAAATACTCCACCTAAAATGACTGTTTCTCCATTATTCACCAGTACATTAGTATTGATATTATTTTTATTTAGAATCAACTCGCCATTTGGTGCCTCACCTGCCACGGAATCCTTAGAAATATCCAATTTCATTTGGATTTTACCATCTGGCGTAATACTTGGAGTAACATCTAGACTTAATAGTGCATCTTTGAATGATGTACTTGCTGTCGCTCCTGCAGCAGAATTAGTCGTGGTTTGATAAGGAACCTGCTGACCTGTCGCTACTCTCGCAGTTTGTTTATCTGTAGTCATGACTTTTGGTGTTGAGATAACTTCACCATAACCATCCGCCTGCAATGCCGATAACTCTAAATCCAACATAAAATCAGACATACTGATCAAACTAAAAGCTATACTACTAGCTCCAGCCGATGTAACACCCAAATCAACGTTTAAATTATCTGGCCGCTCAATCGTGTATTTCCCGTCGTCATCCGGCTCTCTTAAATTCCAAAGCGTTGTATCACTACCACCTACCAGTAAACTGTTATTACTGTTTACCCCTTGAGATAATATTCCCCATTTCACGCCAAGCTCTTTAGTAAAAGAAGTAGATGCTCTTACAATGCGCGCCTCAACCATAACCTGTTTAACTTGCACATCCAGCAAATCAATCATTTTACGAACTTTATCAATGTTCTGGGCTGTATCATTTACAATCAAAGTATTAGTACGCGTATCAGCAACAGCACTGCCTCGTGAGCTCAATAAACTTTCTAAAGCAAGAGAGTCTGAATTTGCGGTACGGTTTGCGACAGCTGTCTTACCATCACGAGTATCTTCAATTAGCTTAAGCACATCTGCTGCTTTTGCATAATTTAAGCGAATATAATCTGTTTGAATTGGTGCTAATTTAATACTTTGTGCTAACGCTTTTGCCTCATCATCTTCTGCTTTGATTAGCTCCGCAACTGGCGCAATCCAAATTACATTCCCATTTCTGCGTTTATCTAGATTTTTGGTTTTTAAAATAATATCAAGTGCCTGATCCCAAGGTACATCTTTTAGACGCAAAGTGATATTACCTTGTACACTATCAGCCGCAACCATATTAATGCCGGTAAAATCAGCCAGTAACTGCAGGACCCTACGAACTTCAATATCTTGAAAATCAAGAGAGAGCTTATTACCTGAATAATTAGCTTGCTTAGATGAAGCACTTACATTTTTATCCTGAGGACGCTTTAGGCTAATAGTTAATTTATTTTCTGCCTGATAAGCCATATATTCATAGCTACCAGTAGATTGAATGATAATAACACCATTGCCTTTATCATTATAAGATTCAATGGTCGAAACAGGCGTTGCAAAATCATTTACATTTAAGCGCTTAGCTAAATGTGTGGGAATTTTAGAACCTAATGTTTTTACTACAACTTTGCTACCTTGTTGTTGCACATCAACAGGAGTATTACTTCCCAACAGGTCTATAACGATGAGGCCTTCCCCTTGACTACCACGTTGGAAACCAATATTTGAAACACCTTGGGATTGCATCGTACTTGTTGATACAGGTTTAACTATGGCTTGTGTAGAATTAATCTTTAAAATAAAAGTGTTACCTTCAATACGAGTTGTAAAAGCACCAGCCTCTTTCAAATTTACTGTTAAGCGTGAACGCTGATCATCAGAGCTTACATCGACCGAACTCGCCTCATTTGTACCAATCGCTACTTTTGACTGTGTTAGATTCTGCTGCGCTTTATTAAAATCCAAAATCAAACGTGAAGGATTCTCAAGCTGATATGCCTGTGGTTGCGGCGGCAAACCATTAAACATAACCCGAATTTCTGTACCCTGTCCCGCTATTTGTGTCGGTACAATATTAGTCATGCTGACCTGTGCAGATGCAACCTGCATAACTGCAATTGCTACAGCCCCCATCGAAAACTGACGGAATACGTGATTCATTGTCTAACCATCCCCAATAAATAATCTTTAAAAATAATTTTTTCTTTGTTATTCCCTAAATTCTAGGGTGCAGGTCCAATTAACACTAAGGTTCTTGGTCTCTCCACATAACCTTCTCGCCCATCAGGAACAATTTCTACCAGATCAATCTGAGTCGGCCCAATATGGGTAATACGACCTTGATTCATCCCAATATAGTTCCCTACCTGCACTCGCTCAATTTGGTGATCAGGCGTTTGGATCAGAGCCATGACTTGTCCACGACTATTACGCATGCTTCCTTTCATATTTAAAGATTCTAATGCATAACTTTCGAGCGGTTGAGGTGCACGTGAGAAATTCGGATATACTCGTTTCCCTGCCATAATTTTTAGCTCAGCAGCAAGTGAGCTTGGTAAAAATGGGCTCTTTAACTGATGGGCTGCATAATTAAACTGTGGCACAGGAGTAAAAACAGGTGCTGGTTCTATGGCTTGTGGTGGTTGATTACGTATATCGGCCATTTGTTGATTTACAGCGTCGATTCTCGACTCACATCCAGCTAAAGCCAAGCATGCCAAAATAGAAAGAGAAAATTTTTTAAGTTTCATCGTAATTCTCCTATTTCAGCTGTGTGTTAGCAGTAGAAGAATCAGGGGCTACCGAAGAAGCCGAAGCATTTTTTTCCTGATGCTCAGGATTTTCTACAGCACCCATATAGCGATAAGTTTTTGCTTTGATAGAATAATTAAGCACAGGAATATCTGATTTACCATCCTTAACAGGAGCAGCTTCAACAACAAAATCATGCATCGTCACAATACGTGGCAACGCCGCAATACTGCTAACAAAAGCCCCGAAAGCGTGATAATCCCCAGTTGCTTCGATAGTAATAGGCTGTTCAATAAAAATTTCCTGCTTCACTTCACCTTCTAAGCGGATATTTTTAAACTTTAGACCAGAATTCACTCCCGTTAAGTTAATATCTTCAACTAAGCTTGGAATTTCGGTTTCTTTTGGCAATTGTTCTAACTGCTGATTGAAGTTGGCTTGCATCTCTTGAAGTTGAAGCTGGTATTGTTGCAAGTTGCGTAATTTTGAGTCTTTTTCTCGAAACTCATTTAATAAATTACTTTCTTGTGCTTGAGCATTATCAATTGCTTGTAGCTTTGGTTGAATAGCAACAAAATACCCCAAAGCCAATACAGCAAAGAAAATAAAAATCCAACACGTAATTTTCACAGATAATGGCCAGCTGCCATAACTGTTCATATCGAGCGTGTTAAATTGCTGAAGAAATTTTTCTAAGGTGATCTTTTTTTTCTTAGATGGAGCTTGTTCTAAAGACAGTTCATGAAGTTCATCAGGACTCATTTTGCTACCTCCTTATCCGTACCTACAGACGTATTAGCGGTATCATCTGTTGTAGTCACCCCCATTTCCCCTACATCAACAGTAACAACAAAACTGCCATAGCTATCTTCAACTCTAGGAAGCAAAGAACTTACAGCCTTATCTTTTTTCTCTTCGGTCGCCAAGAATGAATTCATAAAAGCGTTGCGATACCATGATGATGCCTCGAGATTACGTAATAACTCTGCAACAGTATTTGGACTTTCCGCTTTACCTTCAATGGTGAATTTATCTCCAGTTCGACTAAATTTAGTCAAATACATGGCTGCAGGAGTCACACGAACCAATTCATCCACTAAACGTACAACAACTGGACGCTGGCTTTGCAATCCTTGAATGAGCTTCATACGCTCAATAATTGCGTCACGCTGTTCTTGCAAGCCATTTAAGGTTTTAAGTTGTTGATCTAGATTCTGGTTTGTACTGATGATGAGCTGATTTGCTTGTTCTTGATCATTTAATTTTTGATTCAAATAAAACCACCCTGAAAATACAGTGGTTATCCCAAAAACAACGACCCCAAGACATAAAATAATAAATTGTTTTTTACGCTGCTCCCTAAGCCCATCTCGCCAAGGGAGTAAATTAATTGTTGCCATTAATCAAAACTCCTTAAAGCCAAGCCACATGCCACCATTAATGAAGAAGCATCATTTTCAATTTTTTGAATGTCGACTTGAGGAGAGAAACCCATTTGTAAAAACGGGTTGGCAATAGTGACTCGGTAACCGAGTTTTTGCTGCAACAATTTAGCAAGCCCTGGAATGTTGGCATTACCACCCGCTAGCAAAATATGGTCAATTTCATTGAATTGGGATGAAGAGAAGAAAAATTGTAGAGATCTAGCCGCTTGCTGAACTACAGCATCTAAAAATGGTTCTAAGATTTCGATGTCATAATCATCTGGCAAAGAACGTTCTTTTTTAGCGCGTCCCGCTTCTTCTAATGACAAACCATAACGGCTTTGAATTTCCAAAGTAAGCTGTTTACCGCCAAAGACTTGTTCACGGGTATAAATGATTTTGCCATTTTGCATAACCGATAATGTGGTCATGGTATGGCCAATATCTAAAATACCAATGGTATTTGCACCCATGGGTAAGCTATCAGCAAACACACTAAAAGCTCGCTCAACAGCATAACTTTCAACATCAGCAAGCTTAGGCGTTAAATCAACCAGTTCCAGTACTTCTACGCGTGTTTCAACATTTTCTGTTCGTGTTGCGACTAAAAGTACATTCACACGATTTGGATTCGGCAGTCGATCTGGTAAAACCTCAAAATCAAGGCTCACCTCATCTAAAGGGAACGGTATATATTGCTCCGCATCTAATCGAATCTGAACTTCACGCTCATCATCGTTCATATCTGCATCCATTTCGATGGTTTTATGAATAACCGTCGATGTTGGAACAGCAATTGCAGCGTTAGAGGTGTGGGGATTTGCTAAATTCATCGCCCGTTCTAAAGCTTCTGCAACTGCTTCTGGATTCAAGATATTTTTTTCAACTACACTGTTCTCAGGTAAAGGCGTCAAAGCATAGCTTTCTACCCAATATTTACCGTTCTTAACAGAGAGCTCTAACAACTTAACAGAAGTCGAACTAATATCGACGCCCATTAACCCCTTATTCGGTTTACGATATAACCTGAGCACACTATTGTCCTATTATTTTTTTATCCCCAAAAAAAATTACAAACCAATAATCTCGGTCTTTATTTTTACACGGATACAATATCTCATCTAACAATCCGCATGTCTAAAGGCTATACTGACCACAATTAGTTTGTATTCGATCTTATTAAAGCTTACTTATCATGAAAAAGCTATCCAGTTTGGGCTTCGTGCGTCCAATTTTTTTGATCATTATTATTATCTTAGTCTCACTTCCGATGGGCTTTTATGGCATGTATCTCTATATCGCCCCATCGCTTCCAGAAATGAGTTCACTAAAAAAAGCTCCCCTTTTAAAACCATTACAGGTCTACACTTCAGACAATCAACTGATTGCCGAGTACGGTGGTAAGCTTTCTATTCCTGTTGAATACAAACAAATCCCTCCTACTTTTATTCATGCATTTTTAGCAGCAGAAGACTCTTCTTTCTTTGAACATAGCGGGATCAGTTTTAAGGGTTTAGGTCGTGCTTTGAGCGAAAGTGTGACGGGTTCAGATGTGCAAACTGGTGGTTCAACAATCACTATGCAAGTTGCAAAGAACTATTATTTGAGTCCAGAAAGAACCCTAAAACGTAAAATAACCGAAATCTTTTTGGCTCGAAAAATTGAGCAAAATTTATCTAAAGAAGAAATTCTCAGCCTCTATGTGAATAAAATCTTCTTAGGGAAAAATGCGTATGGTATCGCGGCAGCAGCCAAAATTTATTACAACAAAAGCATTAATGAGCTCAGCATTGCTCAAATGGCGATGATCGCTGGTTTACCCAAAGCACCATCTAAATATAACCCTGTAGTTAATCCAGAACGCGCTCTCGAACGACGCAACTGGATTTTAGGACGTATGTTACAGTTGGGTTATATTTCTCAAGCAGAATATCAAAAAGCAGTTGCAGAACCGATCAATTTAAACATGCCCAATCGGGATTTAAATAATATTCATCCCTATGCTGGGGAAATGGTTCGTTCAGAACTTGTAAAGCATTTTGGTGAACAAGCCATTGATTCTGGCTATAAAGTCTACACAACAATTAATGCTAAACGCCAAGCGATTGCAGAAAAAGCTGTGCAAGATGGCCTTGAAGCTTATGACCGTCGCCATGGCTGGCGTGGTGCAGAAGCACATGACAAACCGTTAACTGAATTTAGAGCATATGCCAACACCTATCCTGCACAAGTTACTAAGGTAAATAGCAGCTCTTTTGAAGCATTAATGCAAGATGGCTCAACCGTTACGGTTCAATGGTCAGGCATGTCATGGGCACGCCCCTATCGCAATGCAAATAGCGTAGGTGGCTCTCCTTCACGTGCATCTCAAATTGTTAAAGTTAAAGATATTGTTCGTTTACGCCCAAATGACAATAAAACAGCTTGGTCTTTAGTTCAGGTTCCAAAAGTTCAAGGTCAACTCATTGCAATTAACCCGAATGATGGTTCAATTGAAGCAATCGTAGGTGGCTATAACTTCTATCAATCAAAATTTAACCGCGCCTTACAAGGCTGGCGTCAACCGGGTTCCACGATCAAGCCATTCCTCTATGCTTTAGCATTAGAAAGAGGTATGACCCCGTATAGCATGGTGAATGATAGCCCTATTACGATTGGCAAATGGACACCGCGAAACTCTGATGGCCGTTACTTAGGTATGATCCCATTACGTCGTGCTTTGTATTTGTCTCGTAATACCGTATCAGTAAGACTTCTACAAACAGTGGGTATTGAACGTACTCGTCAGTTATTCATGGATTTTGGCTTACAGGAAGACCAAATTCCACGTAACTACACCATTGCCTTAGGTACTCCTCAAGTACTACCAATTCAGATGGCAACTGGTTATGCAACGTTTGCAAACGGCGGCTACCGTGTTCAACCGCATTTCATTCAACGTATTGAAGATGCTTACGGCAAAGTCATTTATGAAGCCAAACCAGAATACGCGTGTATTCCATGTATTAATGCACCTGACACCACAAATGATGAGCAAAAACCTAAAACGACTGATGATGAAGTTATTGAAGTTACGAATAAAGACATAGAACAGAAAGAAAACGCAGCTAAGCAGCTTAATCTTAAACAGACTGACAAAAACAACAGTCAATATCGCCAAGCTCAACGTATTTTAAAATCAAGCTCTGCTTATGATATGGCGAACATCTTACGTGATGTAATTGAGCATGGTACAGGTCGTGCTGCGCTTAAAATTGGCCGTAGTGATTTAGGTGGTAAAACAGGTACTACGAATGATGCAAAAGATGCATGGTTTGCAGGTTTCAACGGCCAGTTAGTAACAGTAACATGGGTTGGATTTGACCAACCGACTACGCTTGGTCGCCGTGAATATGGTGGTATTGCTGCCTTACCAATCTGGATTAACTTTATGGGTCAAGCATTGCAAGGTACACCAGCATCTTGGGTTCGCTTAGACAAAGATGCTCAAGGTCCTATTTCACGTGACAAACAAGAAGCCGTTACTGAAATAGTCGACAAGAAAACTTATCGTGCAGCACCACCACTAGCGCGTCCGCTCTATCGCCCAGCACCGCCACAACCGAAACTTAACAATGACAATGACTTTTCCGACTTACCAGGTGAAGAAATTATTATTCCATCAAAAGCTGCGCCTCCTGCCATGAGACCTGCACAGGAGTCCACTCCTAAGCGAGAAAAAGATGCACTAGAGAATCTGATTAATCAGATTGAATAATAAAAAAGCCATCGTTAGATGGCTTTTTTATTGCATTTTTGAAAGACATAAATTTGAAATGATGCCATTACTTCCAATTGTAATTGCTGCTCTAACTGCAAGCGACGCTCAGGAGAAGCTTTATAAGCATAAGGCGTCATAGCAATCAGATTTTTTAGGGCCTGTTGATCAAGCACAAAAGGCGCATCAATAATTTGCTCTTGCTTTAGCTCAAACAAATCTTGCAGCTGCTCTACGAACTTTTCTGGTGTATGTGGATTCACTTGCTCAAATAAAGCTTCACGCATGGCATACAAATGTTCAGAAGCAGGCGTAACAACAATTAAATAGCCTTCATCTTTTAAAACACGCGCAATTTCTGCTTGCGGAATTGGGCTAAATAAACTGGTACAAGCATCCATACTCCGATCCAATACAGGTAAAGTTGCTCCTGTTCCCACCACCCAAGTTACTTCAGTGTTGAGTTTTGCCGCACGTTGTACCGCGTTTTTTGCAATATCAACTCCAACACACTGCTCAACGACTTGCTGCATAGCACTTGTATAGTAGCCCTCACCACATCCGATATCGAGTATTGCTTTTACATCTAGTTGCTTTAATAAAGCGACTACAGCCTGTTGTAAAGGCTGATAATAACCACTTTGTAAAAAAGCTCGTCGCGCATCTACTGACTCGGGTGTATCCCCTGGGTTTTTACTATGCTTATGTTGCACCACATGTAAATTGACATAGCCTTGTTTAGCTACATCATAACTATGTCCTTGCTCACATCGCCAAGTTCTTTCAGTTAAATTTAGGGGCTGACGACACACAGGACACATTAAAATTTGCTTAGCCACGTTTAATTATTCTCTTGTTCTTTTTGTTGTAAATAAGCCTTTGCATGCAGTCCCACAAAGGTGCGACCTGCATTTGTACCATTAATCCACTCATCTACCTGAAACAAATCAAACAGACCTACCTTCACTAAAGTTGGAATTGCAATCTTTAGTTCTTCCTCAATTTGTCCTCTTTGCCCTGCATTATATAATTCAATATTGTGCAGCATTGTCGCTACAGTTCCTGTTTGCACCTGACTTCCATCTTTAAGTACAACTTGAGGTAATACTTCGCCCTCTCCAACTACTTTTTGATTAATTACAGATAATTGGTCTAGACCAGCAACTTTTGTCATTTATCTCTCCAATAAAAAAAGCCAGTAGAACTGGCTTTATATTGACACTAAAATAAGATCTATCGCAATTTTAAAGTCATTAGACCTAAAACTACTAATATAATTGTAATAATCCAAAAACGGATCACAACTTGCGTTTCTTTCCAGCCCTGCTTTTCATAGTGATGATGCAGAGGCGCCATTAAAAACACACGTTTATTACGCATACGCAAAGAGCCGATTTGTAAGAATACAGATACTGCCTCCATTACAAATACACCACCCATAATTGCAAATACGATTTCTTGACGAACCATAACTGCAATTGTTCCAAGCATCGCACCTAAAGCTAAAGCACCAACATCACCCATAAATACTTGAGCAGGATGCGCGTTATACCAAAGGAATGCCAAACCTGCACCAATCATGGCAGAACAGATTACTACGAGTTCAGAGGTATATTTCACATATGGAATATGTAAGTAGTTAGCGAAACGGATGTCACCAGACAAGTAAGCAAATACGCCTAAGCCCGTAGCTACCATGACAACCGGCATGATTGCCAAGCCATCTAAACCATCTGTTAAGTTAACTGCGTTAGAAGCACCATTAATCACCAGATAGGTAAATACAATAAATGCCAAACCTAAAGGAACAATTGAGAGTGGAATTGAAAGATTCTTAAAGAATGGAATCAATAAATCCAGCATATTTGCGGTATGTTCTGCATTGGACTGTTGAGTTGCGATTAAATATAACGCAATACCAGCACCCAGCGATGCAACAGAAGTCCAGAAAAACTTCTTACGTGCAGGTAAACCCGCATTGTCTTTATAGCGAATTTTAATCCAGTCATCTGCCCAGCCTACAGCACCGAATACAACCATTACACCAAGCACAATCCAGACATAAGGGTTAGACAAATCAGCCCACAGCAAAGTACTAATACCAATTGAAAGTAGAATTAAGATTCCACCCATCGTTGGTGTACCCATTTTTTTAGCATGATTTTCAGGAGCAAACGAACTTACTGCCTGACCGTATTTTAACGCTTGTAATTTACGAATCATGATCGGGCCGAGGACCAGACCAATGGTCAGTGAAGTTAATACACTGAGTAAAGAACGTAATGTTAAATAACGAACGACCTGAAACGAGCTGTGATAGCCCGCAAGTTGTTCAAACAACCATAACAGCATTTAAAGTTTCTCCATCAAATCAGCCATCAACGTTTCCATATGAGTAAAGCGAGAACCTTTAAACAGGAAACTCATGGACTGGGGTTGATGTGTTTGGATTAGATTAATTAAAAATGGAAGCGCCTCAGCTTGTGTCTGAAATGCTTTCACTTTATTAGAATGAGAGTCTGCACCCTCGATAGCAGCTGGAGCGAACTGTCCAACTGCAATAATATGATCTAAAGGAAGTTCAGCAAGATCACGGCCTAAATCATGATGCTCTTGCCAACTGCTATCACCTAACTCACCAATATCCCCCATGACCATCACTTTTACGCCTTGTTGCTGCAACAACACTTGTGCAGCAGCGCGCATAGAAGTCGGATTGGCATTGTAGGTATCATCAATAAATAAGTAAGGTGACTTTTGAATAAAGTTAAGACGACCTTTGGCTCCCTGAGCTTGCTCTAAACCTTGGACAATATCTTCTAGTCCAATACCAATTGCTAAAGCAAAAGCTACAGCTGCGGTCGCATTTTGAACATTATGCTCACCCGCAAAAGGAAGCTTAACTGCACTGCTACCTTGCGGTGTATGAAGGTTAAAATTCGTTGATTGAGGCAATAATTCCACATCTGTTGCATAGACATCACCACCTACACCAAATGTAGAAATACGATGAGCTTTTGCAGCATCAAGAATCTCAGCAGTGAAGTCATCTTGTTTTGGCACGATTGCAACGCCATTTGGTAAAATATGACGATAAATTTCCGATTTAGCGCGGCAAATACCTTCACGGCCACCAAATTCGCCTAAATGAGCAGTACCAATATTTAATATGCCCGCAACATGAGGCTGAACGAGTTGTGATGTGTAATCAATCTCGCCTTGATGGCTTGCACCCAACTCCATCACCGCATATTGATGTTCCTTGCGAAGCTCGAGCAACATCATTGGTACACCAAGGTCATTATTTAAATTGCCTCGGGTGATTAGTGTCGGTGCTAAGCGCGACAATATACTTCCCAGCATTTCTTTGGTTGTAGTTTTACCACTACTTCCCGTTAAGGCAATCACCTTTAATTGTGAGTTTTGCTCACGGCGATAAGCGCCGAGTTGCCCTAAAGCCAATCGGGTATCTGCAACAACGAGTTGTGCAATATCTACATCTAGCGGACGCTCAACGATAGCTATTTGACAACCATTTGCAGCAACTTGTGTAACGAAATCATGCGCATCGAAACGCTCACCTTTTAGTGCTAAAAAGGCATCCCCAGTTTCCGCATGACGCGAGTCCGTCAAAATACGTTTAATTTCAGTTTGAGGTATCTGGTCTTTATGCCAGTAGCCCTGTGTCGCCTGTTGTAATTGTTGAGCTGTCCACGGTTCCAAAGGTACGGTACTGGTGGTTGAAGTATGCATAATTTGTCCTATTGTGCAGGGTAAGCAGCGTCTACAGTGTGATGTTGTGCATCAATCGCAGAACGCACTTCAACAACATCATCAAACCAGTGACGTACGCCATTAATTTCTTGATAATTTTCATGTCCTTTACCAGCAATTACAACAATATCACCAGCCTGGGCCTGCTGTGCAACAAATTTAATCGCTTCACGGCGGTCATGAATTTCATGCATACGGTGCCCTGAAAAATCGATTCCTTGCTTCATATCAGCAAAAATTTGTTCAGGGTCTTCTGTTCTTGGATTATCCGAAGTCAAAATAACTGGATTTGCGCCATCCAGAGCTGCTTGAGTCATGAGTGGACGCTTACCGCGATCACGGTCCCCGCCACAACCAAATACGGCCCAAAGTTGATTAGACACATGACGTTTTAATGTTTTAAGCACTTGAATTAATGCATCTGGTGTATGTGCATAATCAACAACAAATAAACGTTCATCATCACGAATAACTTGCATTCGGCCAGGTGCACCTATCAGTTTAGGAACAAAAGTAGCTAATGCTTTTAAATCAAAGCCTGCTTGCTCAGCAGCAATAAGTGCTGCAACCAAGTTTTCGACATTAAAATGCCCCAACAATGGACTTTGCACAGCAAAAGAACCTTGCGGGCTCACTAAATTAAATGTCGCCCCTGCTAAACTATAACTCAGGTCAGTAATATAATAATCAGCAGTATTTTGAGTAAGTGAATACGTTAAAATTTTCGGTTGAGCAGGATTTTGCTTTGCTGCATTGATCATGAAAGCAGCATGCTCATCATCTAAATTAATAACAGCTACTTTTAAAGAGCTAAAACGAAATAAAAGAGCCTTCGCTTCTGCATAAGCCTCTAAAGTGCCGTGGTAATCCAGATGGTCACGACTCAAATTGCTATAAACAGCAATCTCAATCGCACAACCATTTAAACGACCTTGTTCCAAACCATGTGAGCTTGCTTCTAAAGAAGCGAAAGTCGCACCTTGTTTTGCATAATCATGCAATGCATTTTGCAGTTGTAAAGCATCAAGCGTAGTGTGAGTTGAAGGTGTTAAGTCTGGTAAAATACCATTGCCTGTAGTGCCCATCACAGCACAGCGCTGTTGTTGTGAACTAATTAATTCAGCCACTAGACGCGAAATTGTGGTTTTACCATTTGTACCAGTCACTGCAATAATACGCACTGGTGCCACGGGATCTATACGCTGTAAATAACGTTCTTGCCACTCACCCATACGTTGACGCACATCAGAACATACCCACTCATTCGCTACGCCCAACTTAGTCTCACTAATAATGGCAAGAGCACCATTAGCTAAAGCTGACTCAGCAAAAGCACGTATTTTTTCAGGTTGGCTATAACTGGTCAAAGCGATAAAGATCTGGCCCGACACAACCTTACGGCTGTCTAAACTAAAGCCTTGAAAAGGCTGTTTAGACCACTGTGCATCGATCTCGACTGGATTAATTTCTTGGAAAGAAACAGACATAGCTTACCTGCGAATAGGATTTTCTGGAGTATCAAGGGGCTTATCAAGCGGCACATTCATTAAGCGCAATGATTCTTGCATAATGCGTGCAAAAACAGGGGCCGCAACCAAACCACCGTAATAACGGCCTTGTGGATTTTCAACAACTACAATAACCGCTAAACGAGGATCACTAATCGGAGCTACACCTGCAAATAAAGCACGATATTCATTATTAGAATAACCTTTACGGTCTGCACGCAGTTTATGAGCCGTACCTGTTTTACCACCAACGCGATAACCTGGAATATTAGCTTGCTTTGCAGTACCGCCTGGCATCGTCACTTGCTCAAGCATAAGCAAAACCTGATCAGCAATTTTTGGAGCAAGAACTTGCTCACCTTTAGGTGCTTGATCGAGCTTATGCAAGCTTAGAGGCATTTTTACCCCATGGTTTGCAAGCATTGCATAACCTTGCGCCAACTGAAGAATAGTTGCATTTAGACCATAACCGTAAGCCATGGTACCAATTTGGGAAGAGTTTAATTTGTTTACAGGAAGTACTAAACCAGAGCTTTCACCAGGGAACTTCACAGCAGAACGCTTACCAAAGCCAGCACGGTTAAAGAAGCTTGGTAATGTTTCCTTAGGAAGTGACAACGCAATTTTTGCTGAACCCACGTTTGATGACTTAATAATTACGCCACTGACAGTCAAAGCACCATAATTATGCGTATCACGAATAGTATGCCAGCCTAAACGCATTGAACCTGGCGAAGTATTGACAATAGTATTTGGCGTATATTGTCCAGTTTCAAGTGCAGCAGAAACTGTAAAAGGCTTCATGGTAGAACCTGGCTCGAACATATCAATCGCACCGCGGTTACGCATGGCATCTTTATTAGATAACCCGTTTTTATCATTCGGGTTATAAGATGGCCAACTGGTCATGGCCAGAATTTCGCCTGTTTTAACATCAACAGCAATTGCTGTCGCCGAACGAGCGTTATTTGCAACACCAGCAGCAGTCAACTCACGATACATAATATATTGCAAACGAGAGTCGATACTTAAAGTGATGTTTTCGCCTGGTTCACCCTCACGAATAACCTCTGAAACTTTTAAGCGGTTACCACGTTTATCACGAATAATTTTTTGTTCGCCATCTACCCCCGACAGTTGTTTATTCAACTGCATTTCCAAGCCTTCAATCCCTTGGCCTTCACTATTGGTTAAACCAATAATCTGAGCATTTGGTTGCGGTTGAGGATAATAACGTTTATAGGTTTTCTCAGCATAAACGCCTTGGAAATTACCCTTTGTAATAATATCTGCCTGTTGCGGCGGCACTTCTTTTTTCAAAACCAAATAACGAGAACGTGGGCGTGCATTCATTTGTTTTTTTAGATCTGCGCGATCTAAACCAACCACATCCGCCAACTCATCAAGATTTAGGTTTTTATCTGGTAATTGTCGTTTTAACTTACGATTATTTGGATCTTTTTTTAATTCAGCTGTAATTTCGTCATATAAATGCTTGGCGTCAAAGTAATCACGTGGATCAATGACAATTTTCATAATAGGCGTGCTAATGGCCAAAGGCACGCCATGACGGTCACTAATAACCCCACGCATTGCCTCAATACGTTCAGTACGCAAAATATTGGCATTGGCCTTGTTTTGCAAAAAGTCTTTATTAATCACTTGCACATAAAATGCACGTGCAATTAAAACAACAAAACAGAGCAGTACTGTTGCCCAGAGCAGATAAAACCGCCACATATCGAAGGCAAGAGTTGGCTTTTCCGAAATAGACTGCTGTTTTTTCCGTGTTTGCTTTGTTCGCTTATCTACCATACAGCAAGGCCTTACTTATTTTGCTCTGAGGTCATCGGTAAAGAAATTACCACCGTTTCTGCAGCAGGTGGTGAAAACATGCGTAGTTGGGTTACAGCACGCGTACCAATCTGTGCTGTTGCACCGAAGGTTTGTTGCTCAATAAGCAAACGTCCCCATTCAGCATTGAGATCATCACGTTCACGCATATAAGAGCTAAGCTCTCTATAATCATGACGATATTCAAACACTTGAAATACCACCATCATGGCACTGATAAAAACAAGCGCCACTAATACGGTGTATGCCACAACTTTTTTCCCCACTTTATTTTCAGTGGTTTCAATTTCATCACTGCTTTTCATTACGCGCCTTTTTGTTCCAAGCGTTCAGCAACCCGAAGCCATGCACTACGTGAACGTGGGTTCGCTTTTACTTCTTCTTCACTCGCACGAACCCGTGAAATTTTCTTTAACCTTCTTGTATCTACCTGTTGCTGTGGCATTCCCCAGCCAATATCTTCTGCCAAAGTCGATTCTTTTTGAATAAATTGTTTGATTAAGCGATCTTCAAGAGAATGAAAGCTAATCACAGACAAACGCCCTTTTGGTTTTAGTAAGTCTACAGCTTGTGGTAAAAATACTTCAATATCATCTAGTTCTTTATTAATAGCAATACGAATTGCCTGAAATGTACGTGTTGCTGGATGTTTATGCTTTTCCCATTTTGGATGAGCTGTTTTAACAAGTTCTGCCAATTGGGCTGTTGTATCTAGTTTTCCAGCTTGTTTAATCGCTTTTGCAATACGTCGACTATAACGTTCTTCGCCATATTGATAAATAATATTTGCTAATTGTTCTTCTTCAATTTCAATTAACCACTCAGCTGCGGTTAATCCCTTAGAATTATCCATTCGCATGTCTAGAGGACCATCTTGCATAAAACTGAAACCACGTTCAGCTTGGTCGAGTTGAGGAGATGACACCCCTAAGTCAGCCATAATGCCATCAACACTCATCACACCAATTTCCTGCATTTTTTCTTTAATATCAGCAAAACTGGCATGAATAATGGTAAATCTTGGGTCTTCTTGTGCCAAAGCAGCCGCAACTTCCAAAGCTTGAGGGTCTTTATCAAATGCATATACTCGTGCATTTTCATCAAGTTTTGAGAGCAATAAACGTGTATGCCCACCTCGTCCGAAGGTTGCATCGATATACACCCCTGTTGTGCGATCTGCCAATAAGCTCTCAACGGTCTCAAAAAGTAAGACAGAAATATGCGACATAGGTGTTAAATCATTGCGTAAAAATGTAACTGCACATTATCACCTTGTTTATGATCAACGCCAAACGGCTTTTTGTAGGAAAATATTAATTTTTCATAGATAAAACCGTTTTGTTAGCATTTTTTAAGCAAAAAAAGAAAGCAAGCTAACCTTTTTAAGTTTGCCTGCTTTCTTTATGAATATTTATCTTTTAAATTTTCTTTTTGAACTACTGTTTTTTAGGTAATTTTATTTACTGCTTCCCATCATAAATTTGATCAAAGACAGCTCCATTAGCAAAGTGAGTTTTCTGAGCTTTCGCCCAACCACCGAACACATCGTTAATAGTAAATAATCTAATTTTTGGGAATTGTACTGCATATTTTGCTGCCACTTGAGCATTACGTGGTCGGAAATAATGCTTAGCAGCCAGCTCTTGCCCTAAAGGTGAATATAAAAAATTCAAATAGCCTTTTGCTAAAGTGCGGTTCCCATCTTTATCAACGGTTTTATCTACAATTGCGACTGATGGCTCTGCCAAAATTGAAATTGATGGGTAAACAATTTCATATTTGTCTTTATCAGGTCCTTTCGTTGCCAATAAAGCTTCGTTTTCCCAAGATAATAAAACATCACCAATGCCACGTTCGGCAAATGTTGTTAGCGAACCGCGAGCTCCCGAATCAAGTACTTTTACATTGTGATAAAGCTTTTTAACTAAGTCACGAGCCTTGGCATCATTACCACCCGGTTGTTTTAAAGCATAACCCCACGCAGACAAATAAATCCAACGAGGTGCGCCCCCTGTTTTAGGGTTAGGGGTGATAATTTCAACACCCGGTTTTGTTAAGTCATTCCAATCACGTATATTTTTCGGATTACCTTTTCGTACTAGAAATACAACAGTCGAAGTATAAGGCGCAGAATTATTCGGAAATTCTTTTTGCCAGTTCGGCTGGATAAAACCTGCTTTCACAATCTCATCAATATCATTCGCTAACGCTAACGTTACAACATCAGCTTCTAAACCAGTAGCCACCGCCCGAGCTTGTTTACCAGATCCACCGTGCGACTGTTTAAATTCAACATCTTGCCCCGTACGCTGTTTCCAGAACTTCCCAAAAGCCTGATTATATTCTTGATAAAATTCTCGGGTCGGATCATAAGAAACGTTTAAAAAAGAAGTAGCAGCCTGAGCTGCTGTTGCCATTCCCAAATATACAGCTACAGCCATTATTGATATTTTTTTCATTTACAAAATCCATCATTGGTTTTAATTTTACTATATTTTTAATTTTATAATTTACAATCAATCACTTATATTAATATATTTTTTATTAATCTCTTTAAAATATATAGATTAAGATGTCTAAGTTATTTCATTTTTGAAAAGTTTTGTAATTATCCTTACAACTTAATGAGGGCCTTCACTTTATCTACACATTAATTTGTTAAATAATGAAGCTCAAAGGATACATATGACCTACATTTGGGTCGACCAGATTAAAATATAGATAATTTTTGTAAAAAGTGTGATGCAGTTCCACTTTTTTATTAAGATTTATGTTTAAATCGTAGTATTACCGTAATTTTACATTTCGTTAAACTCAAAAAATAGATGAAATGTAATGAACAGAGGGGATGATTAATAATGAAAATTCATTATGGAAAAGCGTTAAGCTTAAGTTTGGTGCTGGGTTTGGCATCACAGTTTTCTGCAGCAGCAGTACTTAAAGATACTCCAAACAAAACTGGCTCAGATAAGCAGACTTCGCTTATTGAAAAAGCTTTAGATCAACAGAAACGTAATCCTATTGTATTACCTTCCACAAATGATGAACTTAAAGTACTCAATTCAATTCGCGTTACCCCCACTCAAAACTTTCTTGCTGCTCAGCACGAACGTTTTTCACGTTTTGTTCAGGCGATCTTTCAGCCGCATGCTTCTTAAAATCTGAAACACCCCCTCTTCGTTTCAGTTTGAGCCCAGTCTGATGTTAAATAAAACGTCAGAATACTGGGCTTTTTCGTTATAATAGTTTCAATTTTTATTTTGACCCATTACCTATGAAAGTTCGTACTCGTATTGCACCTTCCCCTACCGGTTTCCCTCATGTCGGCACCGCCTACATCGCCTTATTTAACATGTGTTTTGCGAAACAACATGGCGGAGAATTTATTTTAAGGATTGAAGATACAGACCAACTTCGCTCTACACCAGAGTCTGAAAAAATGATTTTGGATTCATTGCGTTGGTTAGGTCTAAATTGGTCTGAAGGTCCAGATGTGGGGGGCCCACATGCACCATATCGCCAATCTGAACGTATGGGAATTTATAAGCAATACGCATTAGAACTTGTTGAAAAAGGTCATGCTTTTTATTGTTTCGCAACAGCTGAAGAACTGGATCAGATGCGTGCAGAACAACAAGCACGTGGCGAAACACCAAAATATGACGGCCGCGGTTTAAAACTTTCTCAAGAAGAAGTGACTCGACGTCTTGAAGCAGGTGAACCTCATGTCATTCGCATGAAAGTGCCTGAAGAAGGTGTTTGTAAATTTAATGACTTGCTACGTGGTGAGGTTGAAATTCCTTGGGCTCAAGTCGATATGCAAGTCCTTCTAAAAACAGATGGTTTACCAACTTACCATTTAGCTAACGTTGTTGATGACCATTTAATGGAAATCACTCATGTATTGCGTGGTGAAGAATGGCTTCCTTCTGCACCAAAGCATCAGTTGCTTTACCAATATTTTGGTTGGGAAATGCCAACACTTTGCCATATGCCACTGTTGCGTAACCCTGATAAATCAAAATTGTCTAAACGTAAAAACCCGACATCAATTAACTACTACCGCGACATCGGTGTATTACCTGAAGCCTTATTAAATTATTTAGGCCGCATGGGTTGGTCAATGCCGGATGAAAGAGAAGTTTTCACATTACAAGACATGATGGATAACTTTGATATTCAACGTGTATCACTAGGTGGACCAATTTTTGACGTTGAAAAATTGAACTGGCTTAACGGTCAATGGATCAAAGGCTTGACACCTGGCGAATTATTAGACCGTTTGTTAACATGGAAGAGTGATCGCAAAACTTTAGAAGACATTGCTGCCGCTATTCAACCACGTATTAATTTACTTTCAGAAACTGTAAATTGGGCTGGTTTCTATTTTAACCATATGCCACAAATTACTGCTGAAATGTTTGAAAGTAAAAAATTGACTCAAGAGCAAGTTCGTCAAAGCTTACAATTTGCAATTTGGCGTCTTGAAGGTCAGTTTACTTGGAATAATGACACCGTTAGCCAAACCCTAATGGATCTTGCGAATCAGATGGGCATTAAATTACGTGATTTCATGCCAACGTTCTTTATTGCAATCGCCGGTTCAACGAGTTCGACCCCAGTGATGCAATCAATGGTTACGCTTGGACCTGATTTAACTTTCGCTCGCTTACGTCATGCCCTAGAAATTGTAGGCGGACCAAGTAAGAAAGAAGTTAAAAATTGGGAAAAACTGAATGAGAGCTTAAAATTGCCGAAAAATGACGCAACTAGCGAAGTTTAATTCATTTTTTTGTTGACGTGTGAGCGCATTCACCCTAAGATTGCGCTCACACAAACTGGGGTCATAGCTCAGTTGGTAGAGCGCTACAATGGCATTGTAGAGGTCAGCGGTTCGATCCCGCTTGACTCCACCACGCTCCTTCGTGTTTGCCTCATCAAGTCCCTATCGTCTAGAGGCCTAGGACATCGCCCTTTCACGGCGGTAACCGGGGTTCGAATCCCCGTAGGGACGCCATATTCTGCTTTAAAAATTATTAAAAGACTCTATCGTCACCTTACTGTTTATTCTTTATCTCTTTCTAGATTGCACATTTGTCTATTTTATCTAAAATAGCGTCTTTCTTAATTCTCTCAATGTGTAATATGCAGCCATCTGACAAACAACTAGATGCTCATCAGCATCAGAACAGTACTGCACCTTTAAAAAGAGCCATGAGTACTCGCCACCTTGTGATGTTATCACTGGGCGGAGCGATCGGAACTGGTCTATTTTTAGGTTCAGGGGAAGTCATTTCACAAACTGGAGCTATTGGCGCAATTATTGCCTATATTCTTGGTGGCGCGATCGCTTACATGGTCATGCTCTGCCTAGGAGAACTCGCTGTACACATGCCTGTTTCAGGTTCTTTTGGTGCCTATGCCAAAAAATACATTAGTCCAAGTACAGGCTATATGATTTCTTGGATGTACTGGTTAACTTGGACTGCAACGCTTGGAACAGAATTCACAGCCGCAGCATTGCTCATGCAAGAATGGTTCCCTCAGATTTCAATGTGGATTTGGACAATTATTTTTGCAGTTACTATTTTTGGCTTAAATATTAGTTCAACGCGTATTTTTGCTGAGTCTGAGTTTTGGCTAGCCCTTGTTAAAGTCGTTACGGTCATTGCTTTTATTGTTCTTGGCTTATTAGCAATTTTTGGTTTAATTCCATTCCATGGTGCCCAGACTGCTCCACTATTTAGCAATCTTACAGCTCAAGGCTGGTTCCCTCATGGTTTAATTCCTATTTTTACGACCATGCTAATTGTTAACTTTGCTTTCTCAGGAACTGAATTAATTGGTGTAGCAGCTGGCGAAACAAAAGATCCAGCTCAAAATGTACCAAAAGCGATTAATGCCGCGATCTGGCGCCTACTTATTTTCTTTGTAGGTACCATCATCGTTATTAGCGCCTTACTCCCATTCCAACTCGCAGGTCTAGGCGGTGATGGTGTAAGTAGCAGTCCTTTTGTGACGGTATTTAATTATATTGGCATTCCATATGCGGATGACATTATTAGGTTTGTAATTATCACAGCTCTGCTTTCAGCAGCCAATTCTGGCCTATATGCAGCTTCACGTATGATGTGGTCTCTGTCAGAACAAAAATTACTACCTAGTGTGTTTGCGACTTTATCAAAAAGTGGAACACCAATCGTTGCTCTAGTTGTAACCATGTTTGGAGCAATTCCAGGTTTGCTATCAGAGCAATTTGCACCAGAGACTATTTTTAAGAATCTGCTTGGCGTAGCGGCTTTTACCATGGTGATTGTATGGATGAGCATTTGTTTAAGCCAGTTCAATTTCCGCCGCCAATGGTATAAATCAGGCCATACTGTTAAAGACTTACAATATGCTGCGCCTTTATTTCCTATTGTGCCAATTTTAGGTTTTATTTTCTGTTTCATTACTTGCTTGAGTATGGCAGCAGACCCTGAAATGCGTGCTGGTTTTGTAGGCTGTCTTATTTTTACAGCTTTATGTTATGTCAGTTATTTTATTTTTTATCGCAATAAAGACTAAACCTGTCGTTATTCAATTAAAGTGTAGCAAAAAGCTACACTTTTTTTTGCCTACATACTGGTTTTATATATCAGACCACGGTAAATTAAAATTTATATTAAAAACAATTCTTTGTATAGAATGAAAATTATATTTATCCATGGGATGAATCAACAAAACTACACAGCACATCGCTTGAAAGAGCATTGGTTAAAAGTGTTTAAGCTCGGCCTAAAACAAATGCCTTGCAGAGTTAATATCCGTGATCTTCATATTCACATGCCATTTTATGGCGACTTAATGACCAAATACCAATTAAGCAATCAATTAGACCTTAACACGTTGTTACCTAAATCATTTTTTAATAATTATTTCCCTATTAACGTACACCCAAGTAATCCTCCACCTAAAGAGCACACTCCATTTGTTCCGTTGTTACGTCCCTCAACCGATCAAGCTGATAAAAGCTTCTCAGAACGACTTTATCTCACTTCTCAATTAGTTAAAGATCGCGTACTGAAAGAACTAGTTGTTCTATTAAATAACTTTCCTAAACTGCATGAAAGTTTGATTCAACAATTCCTTATCGAAACTTATATGTATTTATCTAATCCAGAGTTCATGCAGGAAGTACATCAAAGAATTTTAAAGAAAATGCGAGAAGAAGAAGATTATATTGTGGTCGGACACTCTCTCGGTTCAGTTATCGCTTTCCAATTATTATCAGATCCATCTTATCAATTCTCAGTTAAGCGTTTTATCACCCTAGCTTCCCCTTTAGCTTTTCGCGTGATTCAAAGTAAGCTCCCGAATCCAATTTCTAGACCACCCTGTATTCATGGTGACTGGTTTAATTTTTACTCTCAAGATGATTTTTTGACCGCTTTTCCCTTATGCGAGGCCCCATTTAATTTTGATCCTGCCATTATCAATCAGAAAATTTATACCTTTGCCCACCAACCACATGAGATTTTAGGATATTTACAACATCCATCGGTTATAAAGGCAATTATTGAACCTTTTCAGAAAAATGAGGGCTAAATGTATATATTTTCTACAATTTGAGTTATTTTTAATCGCTTGATTGTTTTTTTTAATATTTCTTCAGAAAACTATTTGACACTTTTATTAAATCGACCTAATATACGCCCACCTCTGAAACGTCCCTATCGTCTAGAGGCCTAGGACATCGCCCTTTCACGGCGGTAACCGGGGTTCGAATCCCCGTAGGGACGCCAATATTTTTCAGATGTATGCCTCATATAAGTCCCTATCGTCTAGAGGCCTAGGACATCGCCCTTTCACGGCGGTAACCGGGGTTCGAATCCCCGTAGGGACGCCAAATTCTAAAAAGCCACTGCATAACGTCAGTGGCTTTTTTCTTGCCTAAAAAATAAAAAGCCAATCAATGATTAACTTTTTATATGCTCTATCAACCCGCAATTCCTACTTGTACTTCAAGACGACCAGACTGCACTCGTAGTCCTCTAATTTCAAACTGATCTACGAGCTGCTGCACAAGCTCGCGACTTTCTCTCAAAATATTCAAGCCCGGTAAAATACTAAAATCAGTCAAACTCAGAAGCTTTTCAACCATCCATGAACGGTTGTTAATAAAGTCAATAAATCCTGCTTGCTCTAGGTCAATAAACCACATCCGGTGGCCATCGCGTTGGATTCCGGGAATATCACCAATCAAATGATTAATAAGTGATGGAATAGGCAACATATTTACCACTTCGAAACCAACTCGACCAATACGTCGCACAGCCCAATTTGACAAGATGCCGCCATGACGAATCTGCACATCAAGACTTTCATCCATTTGACGCAAGCGTAAGAATTTTTCCTGCCCAATACGGCATTCCAATACTTTAAAATCTAAACTCAAACGATACATGAAGCGATGATAATGCCCATCGATCTCGACTTGGAAACTGTCATTGCCGCACTTGATTTTAATATCATCAATTTCGGAGCGATCTATGCGCTTACGAATCTGATTATTTAATAACATTTCGGGTAAGTACAACGTTAAGGTACTTTTGCCTAAAAAAGTTCGCGCCATAATCAATGCGACTTGGCGTGCTGTTTCACTGGTTTCAGACACCATATCTCTTACCGTGCCAGCTGCCAGATTTGTCATTCCGACAACTCCACGTCGTGTATGCGTAGTTACTTGATCGAGCGCGTCCAAAGCAGCATCGGCAACCTCTGCAATATTACGTGTCGTGTCGCTAGCAAACCCAACTGCATCTTGAGCATGTTGCAATGTCTTATGCAGTAATCGACGAGATAATGACGGTTTAGCAGTATCTGGGGTAGCTAAAACCGGTGCTGTCGTTGTAGGCTGCGACTTATTGTCATCTTGTTGACCCAAGTCCCTATCTCCTTTTTATATTTATCCCACATCCTATTCGAGTATTTAAGCTCATTTATTGTGCTAATCACACTTCATTTTTCTGTAGATTAGCATGCTCTACAATATTATTTTATTTTTTATGTGTACGAATAAATCATCCGTTTTTTATATTTCTTTGTTTATCCATAAGTAATTTTTCTGCTAACTCAATGCATTTCATCGATATCTTACAAATTTTTTTCTTTCTGCACATTTCCGTTAGAATAGATTCAAACTAAATGTGGAGTTCTCATGCAATATCGTTGCCCTAAATGTCAAAGTGTTAAAATTATGCCTGTGAGCCAAGGCGTGAACAGCGCAAAACCTGTCGTTCCTAAAAGTCTGGTTATCTTGATTCCTGCAATTTTTGTGCTTTTACTGTTAGTAGTCATTAGCATCTTTATGTGGATTTTTGGCAATGGTGCAGGTAGTTCTCTTCAAATCGCAACAGTAGTTGCATTTGTGGTTACTGTAGGGGCAGGTTTTATGTTCTGGCGTGATTTGCCTGATTTTAAACTGTCTATGCAAGCATTTATGCAGTCACAAAAACACTGGAAATGCCGTGACTGCAATAACGAATGGGAAATTTAAAAAAACTGTTCACATCAGCTTAATGCTGATGTGAATGTGCATTGTCTGCATCATCATGTTTGTGCGAAGCATGCTGAGCAATGTGCTGACAATTGATCTCGGCATCGTCCTCAATTTGCAATGTCACTTCACCAATACCATGTTCATGAGAAAGCATTTCAACAGCATCTTGATACAACTTGGTACGATCAGCTTCAGGCGCAAACAAGTGCACCGTTAAATGAATATTTTTAGACGTAATGGCCCATACTTTAAGTTGATGAATACTTTCAACGCCATTTAAAGAAAGTAGATCTGTACGTAATTTCTCAATATCGACCTCTTCTGGCACACCTTCGAGCAAAATATTAATGCTCTGTTTAAGCAAAATCCATGTTCTTGGTAATACCCAAAATCCAATCAGTACTGCAATAAGCGTGTCAATCCAGTACCAATTAGTGAAGTAAATAATAATTGCACCAATAATAACGCCTACTGAACCTAGTGCATCACTCAATACTTCTAGATAAGCACCTTTCACATTTAGGCTGTTATTGGCACTCGACATCAGGATTTTCATTGAGATGAGGTTAATCAACAAACCAATGGTTGCCACGATCAACATGCCCACACTTTGAATTTCGGGTGGCTTAGAGAAACGGATATAGGCTTCATATAAAATATAAATTGCCACAACGAACAGCATGAGTGCATTAAATAAAGCGGCCAGAATTTCAAAGCGCTGATAACCAAAAGTACGTTTATTATCAGCGGGACGTTTTGAAATCTGAATTGCGACCAGAGCAATTGCCAAAGCAGCTGCATCTGTAAACATATGCGCAGCGTCAGAGAGCAATGCCAGACTTTGTGTGATTAAACCTGCAATGACTTCAACAATTAAAAATGTCGTAGTAAGCGCCAAGGCAATCGTTAGTTTCTTGGCATTACCTTCAGTCACTACAGCATGACTATGGTCATGACCATGTTGTCCACCCATTTTGCGGACTCCTTATTATTTATCTTTATGGTGAGGTAAAAGTAACCATGAATTCATGTTTACCTTTACCTGTTTCAAATACTTTTCTGACTCAAACTTTTTCATCAAAAAAGATATCTCAAATCGATGACATTATGAATGCTCAACTTTATTCGTCTTGCTTTCATTCATCCATCGATAAATGACTGGCAATAAAACCAGCGTTAGTATCGTAGATGAAATAATGCCACCGATTACTACCGTTGCCAAAGGTCGTTGTACCTCTGCACCCGTTCCAGTTGCCAAAGCCATTGGAATAAAACCGAGGGAAGCAACGAATGCCGTCATTAATACAGGGCGTAATCGCAGTACAGCACCTTTCCAAGTTGCAGCATGAACATCTAGAGTTGCTCTTAGCTCTTTAATGAATGTGAGCATGACCAGACCATTCAATACCGCAACACCTGATAGAGCGATAAACCCGACTCCAGCAGACATAGAAAGCGGAATATCTCTCAGCCATAAAGCTACTAATCCACCAGATAAAGCGAAAGGAACCCCGCTAAATACAAGTAAACTATCTTTAAAGTTACTAAATACCGCCATCAGCAATACAAAGATCATGATGAGCGCCATCGGCACAACAATTTGCATTCTTGCAGTGGCAGAAGCAAGATTCTCAAATTGCCCTCCATAACCTAACCAATAACCGCTAGGTAGCTTTTGCTGCGCCAGTTTGCTTTGCATCTCTTGTACAAAAGACCCAAGGTCACGATCACGCACATTTGCTGTCACAATCACTCGGCGTTTGCCATTTTCACGGCTCACTTGAGCAAGGCCCAGAATATTCTCAACCTTGGCAACGTCTTGTAACTGGATCAGACCGCCGTTTGGTAAGCGAATCGGTAATTGTGCTAGCTGCTGAGGCGTACGCATGTCTTCCTGCAAACGAATCACAAAATCGAAACGTCTATCACCCTGTAAAATTTGCCCTACGCTTTGTCCTCCAATACTCGCAGCGACAATATCCTGAATAGACTTGACTGATAATCCATATTGGGCAGCCAGAGCATGATCAACATCAACATTGAGTAATGGCAAACCGTCAGTCTGTTCAACTTTGACTTCACTGGCACCTGGAATGCTACGTAGCTGTTGGGCTATTTTTTCCGCTTCCTGATTGAGGACCTGCATATCGTCCCCAAAAACTTTCACCCCAATATCACTACGTACACCTGAAATGAGTTCATTAAAACGTAGTTCGATGGGTTGCGAGAATTCACTGTTATTACCAGGAATCTGGTTCACAAATTGCAGCATTCTGGTACGCAATTCATCTATCGTTTCTTTAGGGTTTGGCCATTGATCGTGCGGTTTTAATAGAACAATGCCATCAGAAATATTAGGAGGCATGACATCGGTCGCAACCTCGGCTGTTCCTGTTCTTGCAAAAATGGCTTTAATTTCAGGGAAAGCTTTGAGCAACTGCTTCTCTACATTCTCCTGAATCTTAAGTGACTCTTCTATGCCTGTGCTCGGTGCACGCATGAGTTGTAGTGCAAAATCACCCTCACTGAGTTGAGGTGCGAACTCACTTCCCACTCGTGTTGCAATAGCACTTGTCAAAATCAAAATGCTGATCGCTGCTGTGACAACAACATATCGGAAGGCATATGCTTTATCGAGTAAGTCTGCATAACCTTTTTTCAGTGACATCATCCAGCGGCTTTCTTTTTCCTTCACTTCACCTGTAACAAACAAAGCGACAGCTGCTGGCACAAAGGTCACAGATAAAATAATTGCACCCAATAACGCTAAAACGACGGTCATTGCCATAGGATGGAACATTTTTGCTTCTACGCCTGCTAAAGCAAAAATTGGCAAGTACACGACCATAATGATGATCTGACCAAATATTAATGGCCGGCGTGCCTGTTTAGCGGCTAGAAAGACCTCAGTGAAACGTTCTGAACGTGTTAATAAGCGACCTTTTAAATGCTGCGCTTCAGCTAAACGCCGAATACAGTTTTCAACAATAACAACTGCTCCATCAACAATGATCCCGAAGTCCAAAGCGCCCAGACTCATCAGGTTGGCACTGATTTTTTGTTCTGCCATACCTGTTAAGGTAAAAAGCATTGCCAATGGGATAATACAAGCAGTGATTAAAGCAGCACGAAAGTTTCCTAAAAAAATAAAAAGGATAACGATGACTAAAATCGCCCCTTCAATTAAATTTTTAGCTACTGTTTTAATTGCTTTATCTACGAGACTACTACGATCATAGACTGTTTCAATCACAACGCCCTGAGGAAGTGATTTTTGAATTTCCTGAACTCTGTCGTCAATGGCCTTGGCAATGGTTTTACTGTTTTCACCCATCATCATCATGGCGATACCTAAAACAGTTTCCTGTCCATTATAGGTAGCACCACCTGTACGCAAATCATGACCAATCGATACTGATGCAACATCTGCAACCCGTATGGGTAAACCGTTTTTAGTGGCAACCGTAACGTTCTGAATATCTTGTATCGATGTCAGCATGCCCGGAACACGAACGGTGAGTTGCTGGCCATTTTCTTCAATAAATCCAGCACCACGGTTTTCATTATTATTTTGAAGCGCATCCTGTAAATCAGTGAGTGGAATTTGCAACTGTTGTAACCGTGTCAGATCTGGAGAGACCACATAGGTTTTGTTATATCCACCAATGCTATTAACTTCGGCCACCCCTTGTACGCGTTGTAACTGGGGCCGAATAATCCAGTCCTGAATTTCGCGCAAGTCCATCGCGCTATAGGCTGAACCATCTGCTTTTTTAGCATTTGGCTCTGCTTTTACCACCCATTGATAAATCTCACCGAGTCCAGTCGAAATTGGAGACATTTGCGGATCAATGCTATCTGGTAAAGCACTCTTTGCTTCTTGTAAACGCTGGTTAATCAGCTGTCTTGCCCAGTAAATGTCAGTACCATCTTTAAAGGTAATCGTGACCTGAGAAAGGCCATATCTGGAAATTGAACGAGTCTGTTCCAGATTGGGAATACCAGACATGGCATTTTCAATCGGATAAGTAATCCTTTGCTCAACTTCCGGCGCAGTAAAGCCATTAGCCTGACTATTGATTTGTACCTGTACATTGGTGATATCAGGCACGGCATCAATTGAAAGTTTTTGGTAGCTATAAATTCCGACACCAATCCAAGCAATGACAAACATCATGACCCAAATGGCGTTGTTAATTGAAAACTGAATAATTCGATCAAACAAACCTTCAGCCTTTGGCAAATCAGGTTTATTAATGTCCATGCTCAGCCTCCCCTTTTTCAAGTTCGGACTTGAGCAAGAAACTACCTTGAGTCACATATTGCTGCTTTTCAGTAATTCCGGATTTAACCTCTACCCATTGTGCATCTGAAGAATAATTACCTAACTCTACCGCAACAGGAGCAAAATGAATTTTGTCCTTCTCTTGTTTTGCAATAAAGACGACATTCTTTCCATCAATCTGTTGTATCGCTGTCTTATTAACTCGTAATACAGTCGCTGCATTATTTTGTTTCAGTAACACATTGACCATTAAGTTAGGGCGTAATTCTTTTGAAGGTGTGAGTACCTTGGCACGAACCTGTAGACGACCAGTTTGAGTATCTGCTTCTGAAGTTAAACTTTGTACCTGTGCTTTAAAAATATTATTCGTTTGCAGTGATTTAAATTCAATTTCCTGATTAGGCTGAATATTGGTATTTGCACTTGGTAGCACAAATTCAACCCATAACTGATCTAGGCGATCAATAACAAATAACTGTTTTTCAGGACCAATTTGCTCACCAATGACAATATCTTTACTACTGATTACACCGCTTAAAGGTGCAGTTAAAACATATCGGCCTTTACTTGAGCGATTTGCTCCCAATGCAGATAAACGGCTATTTGCAGCCTGCACCTGAATCTGCGCCTGACGATAAGCATTGTAAGCACGCTGGTAATCTTGACGTGCTGAAACCCCTTGTTCCCACAATTGTTTTTCACGCTGATAATCTTGCTGGGCTAATGTCAGTGCTTCTTGTGCCATGCTTAAGTTAGCTTGTTGATCAACCAAATCCGGCACAAATAAAGTCGCAAGCGCCTGACCCTTTTCAACTTGTTGTCCCAACGCAACATTTACACTATCTACACGCGCAGAAAAAGTTGAAGAGACATGTGCTTGCTGGTCTGTATTTACTACAAGTTTGGCAGGATACGAGAGATTCTGCTCAACTTCTCCACGTCCTACTTGCTCTAACTTCACTCCATATTCAACCAGTTGCTTAGACGTGAGGTTTAAACTCCCTTCCTCTTTTCCAGATTCTTCATGATCAGCTTCACCCTCTGCATGCTCTTCTTCACCTTCATCAGTATTAGGCTGTTTTTTTCCAGAGAAAAATAACCACGCACTTAGAGCAAGGCAGACAATCAGCAGCAGAATAGCAATAAACCATTGGTTTTTCATTTTTTTAACTGACATTACTCTGCCCCTCCAACTGTCGGCAAGTTATAGGTGTCTTGCCATAAATTTTGATTAATTTGATTTAATGCATCTCCAGACATCACCACATTTGGATCAATCCCGAGAGCTAAACTTTCTGCCTCAATTGCTTTTTGCCAAGCAGATTTAAGTAGTTGAACTTTTTTCAAACGTTGTTCTTGTAATTGCAAGGTAGATTGCTGGACATCAGTAATTGCAAATTTACCGACTTTAAAGCCAAGCAACATTTTCTCTTGTACTGTCTCTGATAAAGGGATTTGCTGCTCATTCATTAAATTATATTGCTGCTTTAAACCCGCTAACTCGTACTGTAGAGTACGGATAGAATTCTCGCTTTGCTTTTTATAAAAGCTTTGCTGCTGGTCAATTAAATCGAGTTTGCTTTGAGCAACTTTGAGTGCATATTGCTGGCGATTAAAAATATTTAAAGGAACTGCAATACCGACTCGAATCTGATTTTCGGTACTGCTCGTTTCTGCGGTTTTACTACGAACCACACCCATATTTACAGTAGGCGTAGGCCGATTTTTTGCCTTTAAATAATTAATTTCAGAATTTTGTTGTATTGCTTGAAGCCGTAGGGACTGTTCTAACAAATTCTGTTTTAAATATTGGTCGATATCACTTTCATTTTTTAAAGGCCACGCACTTTTTATATCTGGACGTAACGTGAAGTTATCATCTGTCTCCCCCCATAAGTTAGCCAATTTTCTTTTAGCACTACTCAGTGATAATTCAACTTCTTGATATAAACGCTGATTTTCAACATGCGTCATAAGAGTTCGATCTAAATCAACCTGAGCAATACTGCCGGCCTGAAAGCGTAAGCGGGTAGCATCAAGAAGATTTTTACTCGTTCTTAACTGGGCTTTAGCAACTTCATGTTCAAGCTCTAAAATAGATACTTGTGACCATAAATATTTTACCGCCAGCTTCAGTTGAGCCTCATATAAAACCTGATTTAACTCAACTTGATTTTGCTGAACACTTGCTAGTTTTTTTGCTGCGGAACGTACACCAAAAATATCTAGTTTTTGCGAGATTCCGAGTTCTAATTCCTGATCTTTTCCAGATTTAAAACCCGTTTGCTGTACAGAAACCGTCGGGTTTTCCCATAGCTGGCTCTGTTTGATATTGCTCTCGGCAATATCTTGTTGAGTTTGCCAAATTCCTGTTTGAGTTTGAAACTGCTTAACCTGATCGAGTACCTGTTCAAATGTTAAAACATTCTGTACCTGCTGCGATTGAGTATTCTCAGCAAGATTCTGATTTGAACTAGCAGCAGTTGTTACAACGCTAGTTGAAAGCGCAACTGCAACAACTAATGATTTAAGTACCCAAGATGTGCTCAGACTAACGAAACGCTTTTCGTATAAAAAAATAGACATAAAATAACCCTATGAAATAAATAATATTTCTGGTGGGCTAATTTTCGGCTACCCCACCTATAGCAGGGTTAAAACAGGAGGCGGGTCTTGTTTAGAAATATGAGGGGACTTATAAGAATTGGACCAATAATATTGTTGTTTTGGCTCAGATGACAGTATTAACGGTGAAACAAGTTTTTCTTGTGCTTCTACAATCACAACATGAAAACATGAAGGTAAATGGTCATGATGATCGGACAAGGTTAAAGGAGCTTTATGAGTAGTTCCTACGATATCTGTCTTTTCCGTATGGCTATGCTGTGAAGCTTCATAACTCAACGCTGCATGATGACCAAAATGATGTAATGCCTTTTCCTGATTTTCATGGGCGCAAAATGCCGCTGCCACATTCCATAAACTTTGGAATATAAGCAAACAGAATAAGACGGACATGAAAAGTGCAGAACGTGGCAACAGCACACCATTAAACTAAGAAGTTGAACAAAGCCACTATAGCAGGCTATCGGCATGTAATAAAATTACATCTATAAATAGCAGTATAGAAGCGATCCTAATCTCGCCTGAGTAAAGATAAGAATAAATCATTAAGAATTTTTATCTTTACTCATAGGAAACTAATTATTAAGTAATTAGTTTCCTAAAAAATAAAAATTATTTACGCTTACAAGTTAAATGAGGATTCTTACTTTTTTCAGCTTTAGCTTTTGTTTCTTGCTGAGACTTAATATTCTTTTCGAGGAATATTAACCCTCCATCAGCATGAGCCAAACTTGTTGAAAGAAGTAAAACCATCAAAACTGATTTTTTATTTAGTTTAATAGACATAATAATCACCTGATCTAAATATTCCGAATTTATTTAAGGATTTAACCCAGAAATAAAATTAATTTTTCGCATGCCTTAGTTAATCAACTCAGAACAAAACTTCTGAGTCTCTAAGAAGCATGCGGATATACTTTCATTTCATTTTTAGAACCAACTAAACAATGAAGGGAGAACACCATGCAGTCGCAACTCATCAAAAAGTTGGACTAAGGCCGCAACCCAGACAAACCAAACCACCTGCGTCAAAAAAATACGAAAATGCTTCGGCGAAACCTGATAGAACTCAGGCTCTTTAAAATTTTTGAAACTTGGTAAAAAGCGTGGAATTGTCTTTATATAATCTGAATATGCAGTTCCATATTTTTCACTCAGGAACTGTTCTTCTTGGCGTATGACATAATGGTAGTAACAGAGAAAATAAAGTGTAAATAATATTGGGAAGATAAATGTCTCTGTAATCAACATAATCCCGACTCCACCTAGATAACTAAATAGATAGAGTGGATTTCTACATAAAGAATAGGGTCCATCGGTTACTAACTTGGCATTCTTAAATCCAGAAATGTAAAGACTGCACCATATTCTTCCCATTACTCCAATGCCCACAAAAAACCATCCAAAGAACCATAAAATATGTTCCACGAATGCTGCCTGAAAATGCCATTTACTAAAGCTGAAAGCGAGAATAATAGCTAAAATAAACCCAATCACTCGGGAGCTCACAGTTCTAACGCGGGGGGAAAATAAAATATTCATCTCCATAAACCTCCATCACTGTGAATCATCAGAGATGAGATAACCGATTCATTAAAATGATATTTTTGTTTTCCGGAAAGATTTGACAGAATCTTATATCCCGCCTTGTCATTAACATAAAGACGTGAATGTTTAAGCGAGTAATCTACATAGAAGATTGCTGCGCTTTGTTTGCACATATAATTAAGCATAAAATAACCCTTTGAAATAAATAAATTTCTGGTGGGTTATTTTTCGGCTACCCCACCTATAGCAGGGTTAAGACAGGAGGGGGATTTAAAGAGCCAAGATGCGGAGACTGATAAGAATTAGACCAGTAATAGATTTGTGAAAGCTCATGTACACGTACAATAGGTTCTTGAGCTTGTTTCGCGTTTTCAGTCATCACTACATGAAAACACGAAGGTAAATGATCATGATGATCCTGCCAGCTTAATGGAGCATTATCAGAATTTTCTACATTACCAATATGTTCAGTGTGCATATGGTCTGAAGATTGATACACATTTAAATCTGCATGATGACCGAAATGTTGTAATGCCGCTCCCCTATTTTCATGCACGCAAAATGCCGCTGCCACATTCCATAAGCTTTGGAATATGAGCAAGCTAAACAAGACGGACATAAAAATTGTAGAACGTGGCAACCGTACACCGTGATAATTAGAAATTGTACAAAGTCACTATAGCAAGCGATACCAATGTAATAAAATTACAAAATAATTTTTTGTCAATTTATCGCTGTTTTAAAAAAGTTTTTTCTTTAGAAAAATTATTTTCTTATTTGAGTTCCTGCAATGTTTAAACTATTTTCCACCCTAATCGTTATCGTCTGTTTAAATTTGAGTGCTTGTGCCACGACATTACTTTCAGAAGCTCTTCCTAATGAAACCACAAGAATCGAGAAGATCATTTTAGCAAAAGATCAAATCATTGCTTTAGGGCAAGCTGTTCAAAACCAGCAAGAACAAGGGATCGTATTTGTAGGCCAAGATTTCAGCTATTTAATGACCGAGGGAAGCGCTGAGCTATCAAAACTTCTTCATGCAATCCCGGCAGACCAACGGAGTCTGACCAGTCCATCCCCACTAGTACTGACCATGGATGACCCCAATCATTTTCATGGCGTTTTACAAATACGCTATAACACACGTATGGTTGATTTAAATGACTCGCAAAAAAATTTATTAAAGTCTCTCGGCTTTAGACAAAATTTCAATATCATTCAAAATCAACAAACGGCACCTTATCCTTATATCAATATTTTCTTTAAAGGCCAGCTTTATCAATCACAGGAAGCTAAAAAGGTCCAAAAAACATCCTTTGAAAAAGGCGACCCGTATGGTGCTCTATCCATTTGCCATGACCTTCGATGTGATTACGGTCGTTCCATCACTGATGTGGGCTGATTTACGTGGCGAATTTAATAATTAATATTTCCAAGTCCTTAATTAAAAAAACAGCCCTTAAGCTGGTTTTGTTTAAAAATTTATCTTTTGTTTGTTATTTATAATTTTTACTCATGCTTTTTTGATCAAAGAAAATAGATACGTTATCAAAAAATGAGGATTTTCTAGCTATCAAAACACCGCTATAGATAAAGTATATAGAGAAGAGCTAGATTAATTTCACTTAGCATAAAAACACGTGTAACTTTTATGTAAGCCAAAACTTCACTATTTTTCATCCAAATACGCTATATTACATTTACAAAAAAAAACATAATATTTCAATATAAGGGACTAGCTTAAAAGTGTGATTCAATTCAATCAAATTGAGGAACAAGGGAGACTATCATGAATATGAAATCAATCAAGCATGGACTTAATCACTTGTTTGCTTTTGAAAACTTACCTTCTGATATGCATTCGCAAGCAGTTGATGAAATTGAACAGGGTTTACGCTTTGAAGAGTTAGCTGAGCAAGACCATGAACGTATGCAAAATTGGTTAGATGTAACTCCTAATGACCGAAATGCTATGTGGTGCTACTTACGAGCAGCTTTACGTGGTAGCTCTGATGCTTCTTTTAAGCTTGGTATTGGTTATCTCAATGGTCAATTTGGATTAGATAAAAACTATAACGAAGCTGAAAAATGGCTTAGAAAAGCAGCAAGTCAGGGACATCCCGATGCCGAGCATTGCTTACAAGAAGCTTTTAGTAAACTCGCATTTTCATAAAAAAACCAGCCCTTAGGCTGGTTTTTTAAATTAACAGAGATTATCCGCTAATTTTTTTGTATTTAGTACGTTTTTGAACAGCGTCTTCACCTAAACGTGACTGACGATACGCTTCATATTCTGCATAGTTACCTGTGTAGAATTCTGGCTGTTCATTTTCAAATGACAAGATGTGGGTCGCGATACGGTCAAGGAACCAACGGTCATGCGATACCACCATTACCGTACCAGGGAATACAAGAATTGCATCCTCAAGCGCACGTAAAGTTTCAATATCCAAGTCGTTTGATGGCTCATCCAGTAAGATAACGTTTGCACCTTGCTGTAAAATTTTCGCAAGTTGTAAACGGTTACGCTCACCACCAGACAATTCGCCTACGCGTTTTTGCTGGTCTTGGCCTTTAAAGTTAAAGCGGCCGATATAAGCACGTGAAGCAATTTCATAATCGCCCACTTTCAAGATATCTAAACCACCAGACACTTCTTCCCAAACAGTTTTGTTATTGTCTAGGGTGTCACGAATCTGACCTACGTAAGCCACTTTAACTGACTCACCTAAAGTCACAGTACCTGTATCAGGTTGCTGTTCGCCAGTCATCATACGGAATAAAGTCGTTTTACCCGCACCGTTTGGACCAACGATACCCACAATTGCTGTTGGTGGTACAGTAAACGATAAGTTTTCGTATAATACGCGGCCGTCAAATGATTTGCTGATACCTTCCACTTCCACAACTTTATTACCCAAGCGAGGGCCAGGTGGAATGTAGATTTCAGACGTTTCATTACGTTGCTGGAATTCTTTAGAGTTAAGCTCTTCAAAGCGTTCCATACGCGCTTTGTTTTTCTTTTGCTGACCTTTCGCATTTGAACGAACCCATTCAAGTTCTTTTTTCAATGCTTTAGCAAAAGATTCTTCTTGTTTCTGCTCTTGTTCTAAACGAGCATTTTTCTGTTCCAACCAAGAAGAGTAGTTACCTTGGTAAGGAATACCGTGTCCACGGTCAAGCTCCAAGATCCACTCGGCAACGTTATCTAAGAAATAACGGTCATGCGTAATCGCAACGATTGTGCCAGGGAAATCTTTCAAGAAGCGCTCTAACCAAGATACAGATTCTGCATCCAAATGGTTCGTCGGTTCGTCAAGAAGCAACATGTCTGGCTTCGAAAGCAATAAACGACAAAGCGCTACACGACGGCGCTCACCACCTGAAAGCTTAGTTACGTCTGCATCCCAAGCTGGAAGGTTCAAGGCATCTGCCGCGATTTCAAGCTGGTTATTTAAGTTATGTGCATCCCAAGCATGGATAATTGATTCTAATTTTTCCTGCTCTTTTGCAAGTGCATCAAAATCAGCATCTGGGTCTGCATACTCTGCAAATACCTGATCAAGACGTTCTAAAGCATCTAAAGCTTCACGCACGCCATCTTCAACGTTACCACGAACGTCTTTAGTCGGATCAAGAGGTGGCTCTTGCTCTAAATAGCCGATTTTAATTCCAGGTTGTGCACGAGCTTCACCAGAGAAATCTTTATCTACGCCAGCCATAATACGAAGCAAGGTAGATTTACCTGCACCGTTCAAACCGAGCACACCAATTTTGGCACCCGGGAAAAATGATAAAGAGATGTCTTTCAAGATTTCGCGCTTTGGCGGAACCATCTTAGACACTCGGTTCATCGTATAAATATATTGGGCCACGCAGGACTCCTCAATTGAAAAACCAATACATCGCATAAGCGATAAATAATCGCGCGTATTATACGCTGAAAACCCCAACAACTTGAAGTTATGATTTCCATCGTACGGATTTATCAAACAATTTTCTTTTTCAATAAGTTGCAAAATGTTTATGGATAAGATTTATACAGCTTTTCAGCGTATATTTTTCTATCTTTATTCCTAAAATTAGAAAACAAACCAGAATTTCTGCAATTTTGTACATAAATTTTAGGCTAGACTCGCTCAATATTTAACTCACGAAGATGAAGTAATCATGACTTATAAAGATGAAACCTTAGCAATTCACGCTGGCTACTCACCCGAAGCAACAACAAAAGCGGTTGCGGTCCCTATTTATCAAACCACTTCATATGCATTTGATAATACACAGCACGGTGCTGACCTTTTCGATTTAAAAGTTCAGGGCAATATTTATACCCGTATTATGAACCCGACCACTGCTGTGCTTGAGCAACGTCTTGCTGCACTCGAAGGCGGAATTGGTGCTTTAGCCTTGGCTTCTGGAATGGCAGCGATTACCTATGCTGTCCAAACAATTACAGAAGCAGGAGACAACATTGCCTCCGTCTCAACTTTATATGGCGGAACTTATAATTTATTTGCCCACACTTTACCAAAACAAGGCATTGAAGTTCGCTTTTTTGATTATCAGCAGCCTGAAAGCTTACGTAATTTAATTGATGATAAAACTAAACTTGTTTTTGTTGAGTCAATTGGGAATCCACTCGGAAATATAATCGATTTAGAAGCAATTTCAAAAATTGCACATGAATATGGCGTACCTGTCATCGTCGATAATACGGTTGCCACCCCTGCCTTATTAAAACCATTTCAATATGGCGCCGATATCGTTATTCATTCTCTTACCAAATATATTGGTGGACACGGTAATAGCATTGGTGGCGCAATTATCGATAGCGGCAAATTCCCTTGGGGTAAATATCCAGAGCGTTTTAAAGTTTTGAACACGCCAGACCCAAGCTATCATGGGGTTAATTATGTCGAGGCATTGGGTGAGGCTGCCTATATAGCACGCGCTCGCGTAGTGCCATTAGGTAATACAGGTGCGGCAATTAGCCCACTGAGTGTTTTCTTAATTTTACAAGGTTTAGAAACTCTAAACCTCCGCATGGAACGTCATACTGAAAATGCGCAAAAAATTGCGGAATATTTACAGACCCATCCAAAAGTAAAATGGGTGAACTACGCAGGTTTAAAAGATCATCCACAGCACCAGCTTGCTCAAAAATATGTAAAAGGCAAACCTTCTGCAATTTTATCTTTCGGGGTGCAAGATGGGCGCGAAGGAGGTACTCGATTCATCGATGCACTCCAGCTATTTACTCGTCTTGTTAATATTGGCGATGCTAAAAGTTTGGCTTGCCACCCTGCAACCACGACTCACCGTCAACTTAATGAACAAGAACTTAAATCTGCTGGTGTAAGTGAAGATATGGTTCGTCTTTCCATTGGAATTGAGCATATTGATGACTTAATTGCCGATTTAGAACAAGCACTTTCAGCTGTATAACTTTTAAACTATTTATCAAGCCTCTGGAAATAGAGGCTTTTTTCATATTTTTGTTCATTATATAACTAAAATAATTAATGGATTAAGATACTATTTTAGAGTTTTTACTCTAAATAAATTGTTAAATTTCATATATTTACAGACTAGACAATTTTTAAACATCTATTAAGATAAGAACAACATTTATGAGTTCATTTGGATGAACCTACGGTTGTAAAAAATAAAAATTACATACCGGAATAAATAGTCCCTGCCCCTACTTAGGTAAAATGCTGTGAATAAAAAATTAGAAGCTCTGTTCCAGGAAAAGGTACAAGATAAAGTCATTTTGGTGACAGGCGCCTCGAGTGGAATCGGATTAACGATTTCAAACAAACTTGCTGATGCTGGTGCCCATGTTTTACTGGTTGCCCGTACTCAAGAAACTTTGGAAGAAGTAAAAGCAGATATCGAAAAACGTGGCGGTAAGGCATCAATTTTCCCGTGTGATCTTAACGATATGGAAATGATTGACCAAGTATCTAAAGAAATTTTAGCGACTGTTGATCACATTGATATTTTAATTAATAACGCAGGTCGCTCTATTCGCCGTGCTGTACATGAATCTTATGATCGTTTTCATGACTTTGAACGCACAATGCAATTAAATTATTTTGGCGCGGTTCGTCTAGTTCTCAATATCTTGCCGCATATGATTCAGCGTAAAGACGGACAAATCATTAATATTAGCTCGATTGGTGTTTTAGCAAACGCTACTCGCTTCTCTGCATATGTCGCATCTAAAGCCGCTCTTGATGCATTTAGCCGCTGCCTATCTGCCGAAGTTCATGCACACAAAATTGCGATTACTTCAATTTATATGCCATTGGTTCGTACTCCAATGATTGCACCAACTAAAATTTATAAATATGTACCAACACTTTCACCTGAGCAGGCCGCTGACCTAATTGCTTATGCAATTGTGAAACGTCCAAAACGTATGGCAACTAACTTAGGCCGCTTAGCTTCAATGACTTATTCTGTAGCGCCAGGCATTAATAATATGTTCATGTCGATTGGTTTCCGTTTATTCCCAAGTTCAGATGCAGCGAAGGGACAAAAAACCGAGAAATTAAACTGGGCACAAAAAGCATATGCACGTATTTTCCCAGGTGAACACTGGTAATTTTGAGTCAATCGCATAACGAATAAAAAGCGCCTTAAATAAGGCGCTTTTTTTAACTAAAGAACTGATCAATCAAGAAACTGAACGTGCCCTGTTTTTACATCATAAATTGCACCCACAACTACGATCTCACCTCGATCAACCATATCTTTAAGCACACTACTATTATTAATAATGTACTGGATGTTGTAATGAACATTCATTGCTGTGACTTGACTAATAAAAGCATTACCTAATTCACGTGGTTGCATAATGTCATATACGCTATCAACCGAATGCATTAATGGTCCAAGCACATATTGAATGTGTGGCATTTCCTTCACATCAGATACTTGTTTTTGTTCTAAACGCAATTGACATGCACTCGTCACCGCACCGCAATCAGTATGTCCTAAAACAACGATTACTTTAGAACCTTTAGCCTGACACGCAAATTCAAGTGAACCCAATACTTTTTGCCCAGCAATATTACCTGCAATTCGCAAGCTGAACAGATCACCAATACCCACATCAAAAATCATTTCGGTAGGAGCACGTGAGTCCATACACCCAAGGACTGCTGCGATCGGATGTTGCCCTTCATCTGCAGTCACACGAATTTGTCGGTAAATATCTCGTTGAAGGCGTTCATTTTTTACAAAACGTTCGTTCCCTTCTTTAAGTAGGTTAACGACCTGTTGTGGACTCAGCTTTTGTTGCAAATCATGTGTACTAATATCAATATCAAGTACCGCATCATCAACGTCTTGATAGTGCTGTTTGAATCCAACCAATTTAAGGTTTACTTGACGTTTAATAGCTGTTTCACTTTGATAATCTTGAATAACTTGATAGATATCAGGATCGATCGAATCACACTGAGTTGCATCAATAATGAGTTGTTGATGTTTATGCACATGTTCTAATGCCGAAATAAGCGCAGAACGATTAAGAAAGGTAACTTGTGATGGGAGTTCAATACGAGTCACTACGCCATGTAAGCGCTTCTCTCTATAAACACGAATACCTTTATTAAAATTACCATAGAGAATAAAGGCACTACTGGTGAACAGGCCAATTAAGATTCCCATTAAAAGATCGGTCAATAAAATTGCAACTAAAGTAATAATAAAAGGTAAAAACTGTTTCCAACCTTTTTGATAAAGCTGTTTAAATAGTTTTGGATGAGTAAGCTTAAAGCCTGTCACGATTAAAATCGCAGCCAATGCAGACAGAGGAATCATGTTCATTAATGGCACAAAGAACAAAACTGCCAGTAGCAATAATACGCCATGAATAATGGTAGAGCATTTACTACGCGCCCCTGTATTTGCATTCACCGAACTACGCACAATCACTGAAGTCACGGGCATGCCACCTATTAAGCCCGAAACGATATTCCCTGTACCTTGTGCCCAGAGTTCACGGTTCGGCGGAGAAGAACGTTTTTGAGGATCGATTTTATCTGCTGCCTCTAAATTCAATAACGTTTCTAAAGATGCCACAACAGCCAGAGTAATTGCCCCTGTGTAAATCATAGGCTCAGCTAAATAGCTAAAATCAGGGAAAATTAATACTTTTTCGGGTGCCTGTAATATATTCGGCAATTGAATTAGGTTATCAATTTGTACTGCCCATGAAGAGCCCATACTCACTAAAATAAAATTTAAAACTGCTGCTAGTACAACCGCAATCAAAGCGGAAGGTAAAGCTAATTTTTTAAGCGGACTGCTATCCCACGCTAAAATTAAAAATAAACTGAGCAAGCCAATAAGCGCAGCACCTCCATCAAAACGTTGAAGGAATGCATCTGGTGTTGAAGTCCAAACCTGTTTCCATGAAAAATCAGAAAGTCCAAACAGATAAGGTAATTGCGTGGCAATCAGAATCACGCCAATAGCGGCTAGTAATCCCAAAATGACATTATTTGGAATAAAGTTCGCAAAAAAACCTAACTTAAATAATCCAAATAGAATTTGTAGGACACCGGCAAAAATAATACATAATAAAAAGGCGGCATAATTGCCGCCTAATTGTTCTAACTGTACAAGGATGACAGCAGTCAGCCCTGCCGCTGGGCCTGCAACGCTAATGTGAGAACCACTTAGTAAACCCACAATAATGCCGCCCACAATACCTGCAATAATACCAGAGATGATGGGAGCACCTGAGGCTAAAGCAATACCCAAACACAGCGGTAATGCCACGAGGAATACGACAACTCCGGACAAGAGGTCTTTTAAATGAAATCTATTTTTCAGGTTTAAAACCGACATAAAACAACCATTTATAATATAAAGAAATAAGCAAAGTTGTACTATTACAGCCTGAAAGTGAGTAAATGCTTCAAGGCTGGGTTGATGATGTCGAACAACTGAATATCATTAAAGTTTAGTTATGCTATAACGTTGTGTATTTAATTGTGTATTTAACAACGATTTGTTGATCTTAAGATTCACCTCATCTTTACGACTGTTTTTTTCTTATTTCGCTTTTATATAATTATTAAAAAAGTAATATTTTAACCCATAAAAAAAGCCTCCAATTGGAGGCCTTTTTATCAATTAAAGACTCTTATTTAGAACCTTTAATTCCCGCTTGTAGTAACAATGCACCTAAACCACCAATCTTTTGTTCTTGTGGTTTTTCCTGTTTGCTACGCTGAGGGCGTTCAGCTTGATCTTTACGTGGTTGAGGACGTTTACCTTGAGGCTTACGCTCAAAACGCTGTTCTGTATTTTGTTCACGGCGTGGTGGGCGCTGTGCTTTTACAGGTGCAGAACCTTCAGCACGCATACTTAAGTTCACGCGGTTACGTTCAACATCAACCTGCATAACACGCACTTGTACGATCTGGCCCGGTTTTACAACTTTATGCGGATCAGAAACGAACTCATTCGCTAATTCAGAAATATGAACTAAACCATCTTGATGTACACCAATGTCAACGAAAGCACCAAAGTTTGTGACATTAGTGATCACACCCTCAAGTTGCATACCTTCAGTTAATTGGCCCACTTCAGTAATATCTTCGCGGAATTTAGCAGTACGGAACTCTGGACGCGGGTCACGACCCGGTTTTTCAAGTTCAGCTAATACGTCTTGTACTGTTGGCAAACCGAATTTGTCATCAACAAATTCATCAGCTTTTACTTGGCGAATGATTTCGGTATTACCAATGATGTCTTTCACAGTTGTCGCTTTTGCTGCAACAATTTTCTCAACAAGACCATAACTTTCAGGGTGAACAGCAGAAGCATCTAAAGGTTCAGAACCATTTTGGATACGTAAGAAACCAGCCGCTTGTTCAAACGTACGCTCACCTAAACGTGGTACGCTTTTCAAAGCTTGACGGTTATCAAAACGACCATGCTCTTTGCGGTATTCAACAATTTGCTGTGCAATTGCTTTGTTTAAACCAGCAATATAAGCCAAGATTGCTGGTGACGCCGTATTTACATCAACACCAACAGCGTTCACACAGTCTTCAACAACTGCGTCAAGCGTTTTAGCCAAACCAGTTTGATTTACGTCGTGTTGATATTGACCTACACCAATTGATTTCGGATCAATCTTAACAAGTTCAGCAAGTGGATCTTGTAAACGGCGAGCAATCGACACTGCACCACGAATTGAAACATCAAGCTCTGGAAGTTCAGCCGCTGCAAGCTCACTTGCAGAGTAAACAGATGCACCCGCTTCACTTACAGTCACACGTGTTAATTTAAGGTCTGTATTAGCAGCCATCATTTCAGCCACTACAGCTTCCGTTTCACGGCTAGCTGTACCATTACCAATAGCAATAAGCTCTACATTATATTCACGGCATAGACGTGCAAGTTCAGCAATAGAACCTTCTTTATCTTCTTTAGGCGCGAATGGATAGATCGTGCTATGAGCAAGTACATCACCTGCATCACTTACCACCGCAAGTTTCACACCAGTACGAATACCAGGGTCAACACCTAAAGTAGTACGACCACCCGCTGGTGCTGATAATAATAAATGACGAAGATTTTCAGCAAATACCTGCATTGCTTCTGCTTCGGCAGTAAGACGTTTCTCTGTTAGCAATGAATGCTCAATTTGAGGACGAACTTTACCCAACCAGAATAATTTTGCAGTTTGTTTTAAGAAATCTTGACGTACTTGGGGTTGAATTTGCTCAAGGTTGTATTCAGTTTCAATACGCGCTAATGGTGCATCATCTTCACCATCAACTTTTAAACCTAATACATTTTCTTGACGACCACGTAACATCGCCAATAAACGGTGTGAAGGTAATTTGTTTAAACCTTCAGAAAATTCAAAGTAATCACGGAATTTTTTACCGACTTCTTTCTTTTCTTCAGAAGCAACTGTACTTTTTAAAACCGCAGTTTTTGCAAAAGTTGCTTTTAATTCTGTAGTAAGCGCAATATTTTGTGCCCAGTCATCAATCAGAATATGCTGGATCGCATCTAACTGACTTTCAACATCTGGATAGTCTTCATGACTAAACCCAGCCAATGCTTCTGTTGGGTCAACTTGTTCTGCAATAATTTTTTCAGCAATTGGTCCTAAACCTGCTTCTTTTGCTTTAAAAGACTTACTTGTACGCTTAGGACGATACGGTGCATAAATTTCTTCTAAAGCATTTTTTGTTTCGGCTGCATTCACCCGCGCCAACAAGTCATCATTCAATTTATTCTGTTCTTGCAAAGACTGAATGACCTTTTCACGGCGCTCATATAAATCACGTAAATACGCTAAACGAGTATCTAATTGGCGTAACTGCGTATCATCTAAACCTTGTGTTACCTCTTTACGGTAACGGGCAATGAATGGAACACTGGCACCTTCGTCAATTAAGCGGATGGCAGCTTCTACTTGGTTTGGACGTACGGCAAGCTCACTTGCCAACTGCTGAACTAAGTCAGTCATCGTGTTTGATCCCACAAGGATAAAGTTTAAAAGCACTGATTATAAAGACCAAGCCCATAAAATCCACACTTGTTTGCGTGTTCAAAACGTTTTTTTGTATTGACTCTGAATATTTATACTTTTTACGACTACTAGAGCACATAAAAACAGTGATTTAAGTATGAAAAATTTGAGAGCGAACCCTCCCTTTTAATCTTTAAAAAATATAAACGTATGAATTGTGTCATGAACGTGAGAAAAATTTAATATAATTTATGAGAAATTGATCATATTGATACATAGCCCAAAAGACAAAAATATTAAGGTTGAGCACTACTTTATTCTTCTAATTTGTTATTTACTCAGTTTTTTTATCTTATTCAGCAATCAAAAGTCTATTATATTTATTTCAAAGAATTGATTTGAAACAATTAGTTATTACTATTGAGTAATTAGAAATTTATTGAAAATTTAACTATTTGTTGTTTTAGGTCGGTCTTTGCTAAATTATGGGCTTAAGATGTTGTTTTTTGGTTTCAAACAACCTTGAAAATTGTAATTTTGAGCAAATTGATACATAGTCTAAACAAGAACATCGGCATTATACTGAGGGCTTGTTGGCAATAAGCCTATCCGACCCAATAATATATAAATTATGACTTTAAAAGGGAGTACATCATGAGTTTAGTTGTACCTGCTGAACATCCTGAAACCGTACACAACGAAACGGATCGTGTCGAACGTATTTTAGTGGTCGATGACGATGTGCGTTTACGTACCCTCTTGCAACGTTTTTTGGAAGATAAAGGCTTTGTTGTAAAAACTGCCCACGATGCTTCGCAAATGGACCGCTTATTACAACGTGAGTTATTTTCACTTATCGTACTCGACTTTATGTTACCGGTTGAAGATGGTTTAAGTATTTGCCGTCGTTTACGCCAATCAAATATTGACACGCCAATAATCATGTTAACAGCACGTGGTAGCGATTCAGACCGTATTGCAGGTCTTGAAGCTGGTGCAGATGACTACTTACCAAAACCATTTAACCCAAATGAACTTTTAGCACGTATCCGTGCAGTATTACGTCGCCAAGTTCGTGAAGTTCCGGGCGCACCAAGCCAACAAGTTGAAGTTGTAAGCTTTGGTCCATGGTCTCTAGACTTGTCTACTCGTACGCTGACACGTGAAGGACAAATCGTTACCTTAACAACTGGCGAATTTGCAGTATTAAAAGCATTAGTACAACACCCACGTGAACCCTTAACACGCGATAAACTGATGAACTTAGCGCGTGGCCGTGAATGGGGTGCGATGGAACGTTCAATTGACGTTCAAGTTTCTCGTTTACGTCGTTTAATTGAAGATAACCCTGCACGTGCACGTTACATCCAAACTGTATGGGGTGTCGGCTATGTATTCGTTCCAGATGGTGCTGAATAAGCTTGAGATAAGATAGAGTGAGTTTAGAACCAATCGCCCCACAGAACTTTACCGATTACGTTACCTACTCAGAGCGTAAACGGACTCGGTGGGAACGTTTTCTCGACAAAATAAAGCCACGTTCTGCTGCCATGCGTACCACTATTCTGGTACTGCTGGTGGTGTTCTTTAGCTTATTTATGTCGTTATGGTTCTTTTGGCGCACTCTTTATTTACCTGAAATTCAACAGCACGCCCGTTATCTTGCGGTTGAGCTTGAGCTCGTCAACAATCCTGATATACGAATTTTTCATCGTGAAAATGAAGTCGATGTTGATGCGTGGTTGCGTAATCGAGTCGGTATTGAATACATTACCAACCCAAAAGAATATCCAAGTGTCCGAGAAAAGGTCATTGCCGAGTTTTTTACCAATCACGTCGAAAAAAAGCTGGCAAATGAGATCGGGACTAAAGACGTTACCGTTTATTTCCAGTTTAAACCGAGCCCACGCATTTGGATTCAAACTCCTGAAATGCATGGGAACTGGGTTCGTGAACCTTTAAAAACCTATGCCAATTACAGTCCTGAACTTTTAGTGGGTTGGGTCGTGGGTGTTCCATTACTGTCGGCTATCATTATTTTAATTTTGGTTCGACAGATGAACCGCCCCCTGCGTCGTTTGCAGAATGCTGCCAATGAATACAGTAAATCTGGAACCGCGCCGTACCTTGATACCAATCATGGACCACTAGAAATTCGTCAAGTAAACCAAGCCTTTAATCGTATGGTCTACACACTCGATCAGACTGAGCGTGAGCGACGTATTATGTTGGCAGGTATTTCACATGATTTACGCACTCCACTTACACGCATACGTTTAACAGCAGAGATGCTGCCTGATGAGTTTTTACGTGAAGGCTTGGTCTATGACGTAGATGACATGGATGCAATTCTTAATCAGTTCATTTCGTACATGCGCGATGGCTCAGATGAGGAGTTGAAAGACACCAATATCAACATGCTTTTGCAAGAACTTGTTGTGCAATTTAAACCTCTCGATATTCAATTCGAGATGCAGGATGTACCTATTATTCCGGCACGTAGTCTTTCTTTAAAAAGATTGATTGCCAACTTGATTAATAATGCAAAACGCTATGGTGCTGAACCAATAGAGCTCAGTGCAAAAGTTGAAAATGAATCTATTTTAATTACCGTTGCTGATCATGGTGAAGGTATTCCGGCAGATCAAATTGAAGAGTTAATGCAACCTTTTGTTCGCGGAGACTCAGCAAGAACCATTCAAGGTAGTGGTCTTGGACTGGCTATTGTTAAACGTATTGTCGATATTCATCATGGCGAGATCCAAATTCATAACCGTGAACAAGGTGGTTTAGAGGTTATTATTTCTTTACCAATCCCAAAACCGAGTACCGAAGAAAATACCACGACGAATCCTTTGGAAAAAATAAAACAAACTTTAAGTGAGCGCTTTTAATTTGATCAATCAGCAATTAAAAGCCTTGTTTTAATGATAAATAAAAGCAATAAAAATCAATTAAATAAAAACTATAAATATTATTTATACCGCCATTTATTTACAAAATTAGACCTTAGCCTAACACCTATGCACTTTTCAATTTTTCATAGCTAAAATCCCGTATGTTTTGACAATATTGAGGATGTCCAATGTCTTTAAGTCGTATTCGCCTAGCTTCTCTTCATGACAAGGTCATCAGTGCTGAACAAGCTGCGCAATTCATCGAAAATGGAATGACCGTTGGTATGAGTGGTTTTACTCGTGCCGGTGAAGCTAAAGCTGTTCCACAAGCACTTGTAGAGCATGCAAAGAAAAATCCGTTAAAAATCACGTTAATTACGGGTGCTAGCTTAGGTAATGACTTAGACAAACAACTCACGGAAGCAGGTGTTTTATCTCGTCGTATGCCATTTCAGGTAGACAACACTTTACGTCGTGCAATTAACAACGGCGAAGTTATGTTTATTGATCAACATTTATCAGAAACTGTTGAGCAAATGCGTAACCAGCAACTTAAACGTCCAGACGTTGCGGTAATTGAAGCAATTGCGATTACTGAAGATGGCGGCATTATTCCAACAACTTCTGTGGGTAACTCTGCAAGCTTTGCTATTTTTGCCGAAAAAGTTATTGTTGAAATCAACACATCTTTAAGCGAAAGCTTTGAAGGTTTGCACGACATCTATATTCCGACTTACCGTCCAACACGTACTCCAATTCCATTAACAAAAGTGGATGAGCGTATTGGTACAACGGCAATCCAAATCGATCCTGCAAAAATTGTAGGTATTGTATTTAACGATACACATGACTCACCATCAACAGTAACTCCTCCAGATGATGAGACTCAAGGCATCGCAAACCACTTAATTGCTTTCTTTAATAAAGAAGTTGCAGAAGGTCGTTTACCGAAAAACCTTGGTCCATTACAAGCAGGAATTGGTTCTATTGCCAACGCTGTATTAACAGGTTTAAAAGATTCTGATTTTGAAGATCTCATCATGTACTCAGAAGTACTACAAGACTGTACTTTTGAACTCATTGATGCAGGCAAAATGAAATTTGCTTCTGGTAGCTCAATTACCCTTTCTGCAAAATGTGGCGAAAAAGTTTTTGGCAATATCGAAGCTTACAAAGATAAATTAGTACTTCGTCCCCAAGAAATTTCTAACCATCCTGAATTGGTTCGTCGTTTAGGAATTATCGGTATTAATACTGCGCTTGAGTTTGATATTTACGGTAACGTGAACTCAACTCACGTGTGCGGCACTAAAATGATGAACGGTATTGGTGGTTCAGGTGACTTCGCTCGTAACGCTCACTTGGCGATTTTTGTAACCAAATCAATTGCTAAAGGCGGCGATATCTCTTCTATCGTACCTATGGTGAGCCACGTTGATCACAGTGAACACGACGTTGATATTTTAGTAACAGAGCAAGGTTTAGCTGACTTACGCGGTTTAGCGCCTCGTGAACGCGCTCGTGCAATTATCGATAACTGTGTACACCCACTTTATCGTGATGCATTAAATGACTACTTTGACCGTGCATGTGCTAAAGGTGGACATACCCCTCACTTACTTCGTGAAGCATTGTCTTGGCATGCGAACTTCGAAGAAACAGGTCAAATGCTTCAAGCAGCACCAGTTGCAAAATCAGCTTAAACCACTGGTTTAATTCAAGCACTCCTTCGGGGGTGCTTTTTTTATTTGTTTAAATTATTGATAAAACACTGCTCAAGTCCGAATTTTTATTTTATCTTTTGAGCACATCAAAACAAAAAGTAGAAATCCATATGTTTATTATTCGTCAATTTACAAATGCAGATCTGGATGATGTCGTTATTTTATGGGAAAGCTGTGGACTGACCCGCCCTTGGAATAATCCGGAAACCGATATTTTCAGGAAAGTCTCACAACAGGATGATTTGTTTTTAGTTGCTATTAAAGATGAGCAACTGATTGGTACGCTTATGGGCGGCTACGACGGTCATAGAGGCTGGATCAACTATTTGGCTGTTCACCCCCACCAACAACGCTTAGGAATCGCTACAGCGCTCGTTCAGCAGCTTGAGAAGCGCCTCATCGCTCGGGGTTGCCCAAAGCTTCAATTATTAGTCCGTAAAGACAATTTGAATGTATTGAATTTTTACGAACAACTTGGCTATGACGAGGTAGAAGCAGTGTGCTTAGGAAAACGACTTATTCGTGATAGTTCTCATGATTAGAACCACGTTTCAGTTGAGCCATTTTTAAAAACTTAAGGCGATATTGGGGATAATCCTCTTTGCTTGTGGATAAAATGAGATTTATACACAGGTAAAGTCTTAATCTTATTATTAAATAAACAGGCATGAAAAAAGCCCCATACATTATGAATGGGGCTTTTTTGAATATGGTGGCGAGACCCAGGATCGAACTGGGGACACACGGATTTTCAATCCGTTGCTCTACCTACTGAGCTATCACGCCGATGGCCTGTATTAAGCCGTATCTCAGAACAATAGTCAACAATTATCCTGAGTTTCTGATTTAAATGAGTATTTTTTATACTTAAAAAAAAATCCCTGATGGGATCAGGGATTGAAAACACAAATAATGGTGGCGAGACCCAGGATCGAACTGGGGACACACGGATTTTCAATCCGTTGCTCTACCTACTGAGCTATCACGCCGAAGTGGGCGTATTAAACAATGTTTATAAGAAGACGTCAAGCAACTTCCGCGTTTTTTGTAACAAGTGATTATTTTTAAATCACAACTACAAAATAATAGAAATTTTTAGTGATGTAGTTTACCAATGTGAGCCAAACAGCGATGAATCGCGCCACAGCCTGGCTCAAAAGTTTTAACACCTTTTGACTCTTCTATGCGGCAAGCTTCTTCAACTAAGCGCTCAGCTACCCCACGACCACGGTTAGCAGGGTGCACAACAATATATTCAAGAACCTTGCTTTCGCCTTGTCCTGAAGACCAAATTGCACCTATAATTTTGGTGTTAAATTCGGCAGTGTATAGCGTGGTATACTGTTGTAAATCTTGTTCAAGTTGTTCAATCGCATCGTGCCCGTCACCAAACTCCGGACTTGTATCATACAGTCGCTCAAGCTGATCGCGGATCTCTGAATTATCTAGAGAACTATAAGCATGTACGGTAATAGGCATTGATTAACCCTCCTGAGCAAACTATGATGCTGTCACGAATTCGTCACAGCGAAATTGTCGTTAACATCCAATCATTTTTGACGTTTTTTGAGGAACGTGTCCATGACGCAACGTATCAGTGAAGTGGTTAGAAATACCAATGAAACCAAAATTCGAGTTCGTTTAAATCTCGACGGTACTGGTCAAGGCACACTAAACACTGGAGTTCCATTTTTAGACCATATGATTGATCAAATCAAGCGACATGGCTTATTTGATATCGATATTCATTGTGATGGAGACCTCGAGATTGATGATCACCACACCGTAGAAGACTGTGGTATCACGCTTGGACAAGCTTTTGCCCAAGCTTTAGGCGATAAAAAAGGTTTAAAACGCTATGGTCATTTTTATGCACCATTAGACGAAGCTTTATCTCGCGTTGTTGTAGATTTATCTGGTCGTCCGGGTTTATTCATGGATATTCCATTTACCCGTGCACGCATCGGTACCTTTGATGTCGATTTATTTTCCGAGTTTTTCCAAGGCTTCGTAAACCATGCGCTTATGACCTTACACATCGATAACTTAAAAGGTAAAAATAGCCATCATCAAATCGAAAGTGTTTTTAAAGCACTTGCTCGTGCTTTACGTATGGCATGTGAAGTTGATCCACGTGCAGAAAACACGATTGCATCGACAAAAGGTAGCCTCTAATGACACGTATCGCATTGCTTGATTATGGCATGGGCAATCTACACTCAGCAGCTAAAGCACTTGAGCATGTAGGTGCAACAGTCGATGTAACCAATGACCCAAAGTTAATTGCACAAGCTGACAAAATTGTTTTTCCGGGCGTTGGTGCAATGCGTGACTGCATGCAAGGTATGCGTGAAGCAGGTATCGATGAAGTAGTACGTAAAGCCGCTTTTAATAAACCTGTTCTTGCGATTTGCGTAGGCATGCAAGCATTACTACAAAGTTCTGAAGAAAATGGCGGTGTAGACGCATTAGGTATTTTTGACGGCGTAGTAAAACATTTCCCTCAAATGGAAGGTTTAAAAGTACCACACATGGGCTGGAACCAAGTTCACCAAATGGACCCAAGCCATCCAATGTGGAACAACATCGAACAAGATGCTCGCTTCTACTTTGTACATAGCTACTATGTCGAACCAAAAGATGAAAGCTTAGTTGCCGCCACATGTGAGTATGGTGTGAATTTCTGCACAGCCATTCACAAAGATAATTTATTCGCGACTCAATTCCACCCAGAGAAAAGTCATACTGCTGGTTTGCAGTTACTTAAAAACTTTGTGGAATGGAATATTTAATCTGATTCAAAACTGAAAAAGATCAGGTCGAGATGGCCTGATCTTTTTTTTTATTTATAATAACAACTAATCATTTATAGAATGATATTTTATTCAACAAAATATTGAATATTTATACTTTTAAATAAAACCAAATGATCAGGAAAACAAAATGAATTCACCTTTTGAAAATCAGCCACTTCAACAAGATTCACCCTTTAAAGCTAGTGGTCGTTTTGGACGACTCTCTTATGCTGCTTGGACATTCTTATTTTCACTCGTGATCGGTATCGCTGTTGTCATCATCGCTTTTACTTTTGGATTTACATCTAGTCAGGAACTAACAGGCCTTTCTACGGCAGGCATGATTGTTATCGCCATTCTTTATATTTTTTGCCTCTATATAAGCTTTGTATTTACCATCCGCCGTTTGCATGACCGCAATAATACAGGATGGCTATCGTTACTGATGCTGATCCCTGCCGTAAACCTCATTTTTATGATTTATCTCTTTGCGGCAAAAGGTACGGAAGGCAATAATGATTATGGTCCGCAGCGCCCTACCCCTGGTTGGGAACGCGTTTTAGGCTGGATTTATATTGTCCTAATTCCACTTGCTTTTGTTTTTGCCATTGTTGCTACAATCATGGCTCCGACCTATGAAGGCTATGTTGAGAAAAGCGAAAGTGTGGTCATTGGTACACCTTCTCAATCTCAATAATTTTTAAAGACATTCATAAAGCCTAGTCCTCTAGGCTTTATTCATATATAAAGTAAATAGCCCAATTCATTTGTACGCTATTAAATATGTCCGAAGCCGTTGCCCTCCTTGATAAAGCCTCTATTCAGCAGCTTCCTCCTTTTGAAAATCTTAACCACCATAATATTGTGGTGATTGAAAATTTTGAGCAATGCAAAAATATTGAAGAAGAATTAAAAAACGCTGCAATTTTGGGATTTGATTCTGAGTCTAAACCTACATTTAAAGTGGGTGAAATCTCAACTGGGCCACACTTGATTCAACTTGCTACAGCACAAAAAGCCTATTTATTTCATGTCAATTCATCGACTTTAAAATTCTTGCAGCCCATTTTATCTAACCCAAAACAAATTAAAGTAGGCTTTGGCCTTAAAAATGATAAGCACATTTTTCATAAAAAAGGCATAGAGCTAGAAAGTTGTGTCGACCTTGCCAAAGGATTTAGTCACTTTGGTTTTAAACAGCAGATCGGTCTACAAAAAGCGGTAGCACTGTTATTTGGACAATATCTGGCAAAGTCGAAAAAAGTCGGGACTTCAAACTGGGCACGAAAGCCACTTACATCACAGCAAATAAATTATGCTGCCGCTGATGCTTATGCTGCATTACTGGTATTTGAAGAACTCAGAAACCAAAAACTATTACCCGCCCACATTTCACAAACGATTCAAATCGTGCTTCAGGCGTAAAGTAATAAAAGTCTTTTCTAAGGCTTAGCGATTGATCAATACTTTGCTAAGATGTGCACAATTTCATAATCATGATGAAGCAAGGAGCGGAAGCATGCTAATCATTCCAGCAATTGACCTGAAAGATGGTAAATGTGTGCGTTTAAAACAAGGGCGTATGGAAGACGATACCGTTTTCTCTGACGATCCGGTTGCAACTGCCCAGCATTGGGTAAATGAAGGTGCGCGCCGTTTGCATTTGGTTGATTTGAATGGTGCTTTCGCAGGTACTCCAATTCATAAGCCTGTTGTTGAAGCGATTGCTAAAGCTCAGCCAGAATTACCAATTCAAATTGGCGGTGGTATTCGCTCATTAGAAACGATTGAACACTATTTAGAAGCTGGTGTGACTTTTGTCATTATCGGTACTAAAGCAGTTCAAGAGCCTGAATTTGTAGAAGAAGCTTGTAAACGCTTTGCTGGTCACATCATTGTTGGTATTGATGCCATGAATGGTATGGTTGCAACTGATGGCTGGGCAAACGTTACTGATGTGAAAGCAACTGATTTAGCGAAACGCTTTGCAGATGCGGGCGTGTCTAGCATTGTTTACACGGACATTGCACGTGACGGCATGATGCAAGGTGTAAATGTTGAGCAAACTGTAAACTTGGCTCAATACTCAGGTTTACCAGTAATTGCTTCTGGTGGTGTAACCAACCTTGATGACGTTCGTAACTTAAAAGGCCAACCGGGCATTTTAGGTGCGATTACAGGCCGCGCAATTTATGAAGGTACTTTAAATCTTCGTGAAGCTCAGCTTTTGTTAGATGAAAACCGTCTTTAATTTTTAAGATGTAAAAAAAGAGCCGCTTTAGGCTCTTTTTTATTTTTTGATTATCTTTAGTTTAATAACTTTTCTAAATCGATTACCTCATCCGCAATTTCCATCGCATACGGTGAATGCGTAATCATGATCACGGATGGAACAACCTGCTGAATATATTCAAGTATATTTTTTGCAGTATCTACATCCAAGGCGGCAGTCGGTTCGTCTAGGATGATGAGCTGCGGGCGAGCTAAAAGACCTCGAAGAATGCAAATTCTTTGCTTTTCTCCTCCTGAAAAATTCTTATAAATTTCAGTCAAATCATCATCGAGCGTTAGTTGATGCTTTTTCAAAATATGTAATAGATTAAATTGATCAAGCATCTGAAGTAAGTAAGAATCCTCATATATGTGCGAGGAGTTATAAACTAAATTATCTCTAAGGGAATAAGGAAAAATAACTGGTTGCTGTGCAACGTAAACAACCTCATCAAAAATATGCTTAGAGAAATTTTGGCTAATATCAATATTCTTATAGCAAAGCTGCCCTGATTGAATCTGGTAGACACCCATTAAATAATTCATTAGAGAAGTTTTTCCCAAGCCAGTTTGCCCAATCACTACATACGTTTTATTGGGTAATATTTTTAAATTAAAATGATCTACGGCTCGTTTCCCAAGTAAAAATTTAGCATTTATAAATTGAAAGAGAACGTTAGAGTCTTGAATGATAGAATGCGTATAATTTTCTTTATTGAGATCAAAGTATTTTCGATATTTTGCTAAGGCGACAAAGTTGCCATTTAAACGCATCAAGCTTTGAGAAACCGCTAAAAATGGATTGGTGAGTTGAATAATATAGGTACTTATCAATACAAAAGCACCCGGTGTAAGCTGCTTTTCAGTTGAAAGAAATACGGTGAATAACATAAAAAAGAGTAAAAAAAGAAAGATCAGGAACAATTGAGAAATCATCAATAGCCCTATTTTCTTGTTCCTATCTTTAGCTGTTTTGATGAATGAGTCTAATGTGGTATTAAATTTTGATAATTGGAACGGTACTGCATTTTTTACTTTAATTTCATATGAATTCGAGATCTGATGTATCAAATGGCTATTTACCTGATTATCTTGTTGATACATCGAATCGAATAAAGAACTGCTTGTTTTATTTATATGAAATGAAACTAGGAAAATAATGATAGCTATTAATAAAAAGCTAATACTAAAGACTAGGCTAATGGTGGTAAATAGAACTGCAAAAATCATCGCCAATTGAAAAATAATTGGCCCCAAATGAAGAAGTAAAGTTAAATTAATCTCACCAAAAGCAGAACTTCCTCTTGCGAGATCACTGATTACTGTTCCAGCTTCAATTTGATCTTGTTCATCTTTTTTAAGATTTAAATAATTTTTTAAGCCTGCAAAAATTAATGCTCCTTTGAAATCAACCATCAAATAAGCACTAAAAATATTTTGCGTCCAATGGCATAACTCATTCACCAACCATGCAGTCGCATAAGCAAGTACGAGTAGATATAAAAAATTAAATGGGATTTGAATATTGAGGAAAAAGTTATATTCGTGTGCAGAATAGTCGATAATAATTTTCAGCAGGTATGGCAACAATGTTGTAAAGAATGCTGAAAACATCACTAATAAAAACATGAGAAACATACTACTCTTCTGTTTCTTATAATTTTCTTTAGAAACCTGCCATATAAATTTATAGTTCTGAATATCTTGCGAACTTAATAAAAATTTCATTTCTGTATCTTTTTTTCTATTAAACCGAATTAAAAATAATTTCATTACACAAGAAATATTATAACTTGCCTTATTTACTCTTATTCATATTTTTTTGTTTAAATTGAATTCGTAGGTTTTTAAGATAGGTCATATGCATCATATATGCCTTCAATAAACTGCATAAATTTTAAAAACATATATTTTATTAAAAAGCTTAAATTCCAAATCAATACACCACATTACGAGTAAATTTAAGCACTTGGTTACCACTATTGATATAGGTATAAGTAACAGAACTTTCAAAAATGAAAGATGAACCAGCAGGTATTATTTTTTTGCTGTCTGTAAATTGTATGGTCAACTCACCTTCTAGTACGTAAATAATTTCCTGCCATCCATCTGCATCTGCTTCCGCAACGTAAGACTCCCCTACAGCCAAGGACCATATCCAAAGTTCAACTTGGGAACGAGATGGAACTGAAGCGAGTAAGGTTGCTTTACTTTCTTCATCTTCACCCTGCCAAGCGAGTGCATTTACTACGGGATGTTCTTTATGCTCAGGTGCAGTCACAATCGTTTTAAAATCCACACCCAGCACTACCGCAATCGCATCGAGTTTGGCCAAACTAATATTGACCTGCCCTGTTTCCAAAGCAGCAATGGTACGTCTACTCACTCCGGCCTGATCTGCCAAATCTTGCTGGCTCAAATCTCGTTCATCTCTTAAGGAACGAATATTTGTGCCTACGTGCTGTAAAACGGTACTCGACTGGCTCATAAATTAAAGTAGTAAATAAAATATGAGCAATATATTGCACAAAACAAAAGAATAGCGCAATATGTGCAGTATATTGCACAATTTATATTAATTTGAGTATGTCGCCAATTTCTCTGAGTTCAAGCAAAGCCCCACAGTTAGCACTCATTTTGATTACGATCATTTGGGGTGGAACATTTCTTACTGTGCAGTATGCACTGAATTTTTCATCGCCTATGTTTTTTGTAGGTTGCCGTTTTGCTGTCGCGGCTCTTACTTTGCTTGTTATTTCATTAAAAAGTATGAAAGGTGTTACGTTAAAAGACTTAGGTGCGGGTTGTGCGATTGGACTTGTAATTGCGGCAGGCTATGGCACCCAGACCATTGGCCTACAAACCATTCCGAGTAGTGAATCCGCTTTTTTAACAGCGCTTTATGTACCGCTTGTTCCTATTTTAATGTGGCTCATCTTTCGAAAAACTCCACACATCATGACTTGGGTGGGAGCAGCTTTGGCTTTTACTGGTCTTGTTTTATTGACGGGAAATGGTTTTAAGCAAATTTCCTTAAGTTTTGGACAGCTTTTAACAGTACTCGGCGCCTTTGCGATTGCTTTAGAAATTATTTTTATTAGCTACTTTGCCGGAAAGGTAAATTTACGCCGCGTCACAATCATTCAACTTGGTGTGGCGTCTCTACTTTCTTTCGCCATCATGCCTATGGTAGGTGAACATACGATTCCTGCATTTTCATGGCCCCTAGTACTCATTGCTGTTGCATTAGGTTTAGCAAGTGCACTTATTCAATTTGTTATGAACTGGGCTCAACGTGTGGTTGATCCTTCACGTGCTGCAATTATCTATGCAGGCGAACCTGTTTGGGCAGGCATTATTGGTCGAATTGCAGGGGAGCGTTTGCCATTGATTGCCCTTTTTGGGGGGGCGTTAGTGGTCTTAGGTGTTTTAATCAGTGAGTTAAAAATTAAACTACCAATTAAAAAAAATAAAAGTGTTCAAGAGTAAAAAAGAGAGCTTAAAGCTCTCTTTTTTATTTATTAAGGTTGATACATCGGACGGTTATCGTTTAACGCAATCAAACCACGAATGGCACGATATACAATCCAGATCCATGCTGCTGCAATAACACCTACACAAAAAACAGTCGATGAAATGGCAACGCCTGCAAATAAATCGGTATTTTCGCCCGTAAAGAACAAGAAGATAAACGGCAAAAAGGCAATAATATTCCAAGCCAAATACCACCAAAATGTTCTGATTTGCCATGTAAAGTGACTCGCAAAAATAGAGCCTTGTACATCAGAACGTTTTACGTAGTTAATAATTAAAGCAATAACCGCAAGTAAGCCACCTGTAAAAATGGCAACAATATAAAGTACATATAAAATAAGTGTTAAAGTACGATTTGGATCTTGGTCGATAGAACTATTCATTTTTATACCTCTCAAGTTTAATAAAACGATTTACTTTTATGAGCCACGCAATACATTTAAGGGAGAAATTAGCCACAAAATCAAAAGTAAATGAAAGAATATGGTACAAAAATAAATCTTACGAAAGGGTTGTTTTTGTGTTTTATGTCTCAGTTTTTGTTGTGCCCACCATGCAGCTGGCCAACCTCCTAGAAAGCTAACAATGTGCAATGTTTGTTCAGGTACACGGCGATTACCTAATTGTGCGGCTTCTTTGTCTTGTGAATAAAGCCAATAACTCAACACATTCATCATTAAGACGAACAATAAAGTATAAGCTGGCAGAACATGAATAAAACTCATAATGCCCATTAAAACGAAATAAAACACAATCCCCATTTGCATTACAGACAATGGGCTGGCTTGAAATGAAGATTCTGCTTTTGCAGTTTTTGAAGCTTTCCGGGTTTGAGATGCCTTTAAATAAGTGACCTGCTGAGCACGAAAACGGCCTCTTTCGTCGAGAATCACCCGATATTCCAGTGCACAGCCAATAATTGGCCGAGGTCCGGGGCGTGCAAAATCTTTGATATGCAAAAAGACTCGCTCTTTTTCAGCATCATCTGGCTGAATAAAGCCATATCCTTTTTCGTCGAACCATTCGACTAAACGCCCCTGATCTCGCATCTTTATTCCCTTTTATGCTTTTACATGGCTTAAACGATCTTGCATCATTGCTCGCATTTCTTGCGGGTCTTTTTGCAAAATGTCATCACCGGTACGTCCTTCTTCTTTATTTTTTTGAGCAACTTGCAAACGCATTGACCAAAAACGGCATGCTGCCATTGCCAAGAATACATCTAAACATGCTAGCTCATCTGATGTAAGCGCACGAACTTTTTGGTATGCCGCTAAGTAAGCTGCGACTTTGTCTGAGTTTAAGTGTGCTGCTGGATATTCGGTACAAAAATCATTGATAGTAATCGCAATATCAAATAGCATTTCATCTTGATTTAACTCATAAAAATCTAGAATACCTTGTAATTGCTCACCTTCAAACAAAGTATTGTCACGGAACAAATCAGAGTGAATAAAACCTGTTGGTCGATTTGGATACTGCGCTGTTTTCTCATTAAAAGCTTGATAGACCTGTTCAAGTAAATTTTGGTCATCTTGCGTCATGCTTGGTTTAAGCTGCTCTGCAACACCTGTCCAATATTGATGATCACGGCGATATTCACGTTCAAGCGGAAAATCTTGCAAAGCGACATGCAGTTTTGCCTGTGCATCTGCAATTGCAGCAACTTGGGCTACTGTAGTTTGCATGGGATGGTGGCCCATAAGACGTGGTGCAATTTGTGCAGGTTTACCCGCAATAAAATGAACCGCTTGGCCGCTGTGCTTTAATGGCACGGCAACGGGTACATCATGAGTACCTAATTGCTCAAGCACAGGAATGAGTTCGCCTGCACCTTGTGCATCTAACTCTTCAAATACGGTGAGTACATATTGTTTGCGGTTTACATCAACCAGAAAATAATTGGTGTTTTGAATACCTCCCTGAATTGGGTTCAGCTCTAACACCTCTAATCCATAAGGTGCAGCAAAGGTGCGAACTTCATCTAAACTCAACGGGGTATAAACCGACATGGAAAACCTGCAAAAAACATCTGTGAAGTTTGATAGAATACCTCTTCCCTCCATGAAGGTGTAGCGCCTGTGTAGGAACTTTCACCAACGGCGATTATTTTTGGAAAAAGCTATGCTTGCTAAACGTATTATTCCTTGCCTAGACGTTGATAACGGACGCGTAGTTAAAGGCGTTCAATTCCTCGATATTCGTGATGCTGGCGACCCTGTTGAAGTGGCACGTCGCTATAACGAACAAGGTGCAGACGAAATTACTTTCTTAGACATTACCGCTACACATCATGGACGCGATACCACTTACCGTACTGTTGAGCGTATGGCTGAGACTGTATTTGTGCCATTAACTGTCGGTGGTGGTGTACGTAAGGTTGAAGATATTCGTGCGTTATTAAATGCAGGTGCAGACAAAGTGAGTATTAACTCGGCTGCCGTATTTAATCCGGAATTTGTTCAAGAAGCTTCTCAGCATTTTGGCGCACAATGCATTGTGGTTGCGATTGATGCCAAAAAAACTGGCGATAACAAATGGGAAATCTTTACTCACGGTGGACGTAAACCAACGGGTATTGATGCCATTGAATGGGCTGTAAAAATGGCTGACTACGGTGCGGGTGAGTTACTCATTACCAGTATGGACGCCGACGGTACTAAAGCGGGTTATGACATTGCGTTAATGCGTGCTATTAATGACCGCGTTACCATTCCAACGATCGCTTCAGGTGGTGTAGGTAACTTACAACACCTTGCAGACGGTATTTTACAAGGTGGTGCCGATGCAGTATTGGCAGCAAGTATTTTCCACTTTGGCCAATATACCATTCCAGAAGCTAAACAATATTTAGCTGAACAAGGCATCGAAATGCGCTTGTAAGTTTATTGATATTTAAAGGGGCGATATGCCCCTTTATTTTTTATGCGGCACCGTCTACAACATTCAGATCACCAATGAGTTGAGGCTTTTCTTTTTTCTCGACCCATTTTGCAGGAAAGATTTTTTCTACAGCTTGAGATAAAGGTTTAGCAAGCGCAGTAGGTAACCGTATACCCAAAGGGTTTTGTTCTTTTAAATCTGCCGAAGACACCACCCGTGTTCCCATTACATAATCAAACCAAGGCTTGGTCACACACCAGTTGGCATCTTGGTTAGAGTTCATATGGTGGTCGTAATGCCATGGAATTTTACGCTTTGCCCAGTCAGGCTCTAAATGTGCACGGCGATGAATATAATAATAATTTCCAGCACTGTACCAAGCTGCGAGTGCCATACCTTTTGAAAAAGGGTAAAAAATTGCACTTGAAACGGTTGCCACCACAGCAAGCGAAATTAACTCATTTTTAGTTCGCCAGTTTCCCACGCCTTCCACATAGCAATCATCATGAAATTGTTGTTTACGGACTTCACGATGGTGTGCCCAATGAGATTCCATGCTTTTTGGCACTGGGCTATAACGTGGTTTTCCAGCACGGTGTACACCATGCAAAATATATTTGTGAGCTACCCATTCAAATGCATTCGCAACTGCAATTCCTGCAGTAAACCCTTTTAACATCACCTAACTCCTTTTTCTTTTTATTCAGCATATAAAATTCGTTATGCTAGGTATTGACCAGAATTTATGGTTTCATTGACAAATCACGACAAGAAAGAGGTGGTTAGGGATGCCACAACTAAAAAATTATACAGGCTCAGTGTATGGAGGACTGGGGCATCTTTTAAAAGCTTATTGCGAAGCCAATGAATTAGCTATTCCAGAACAATTAGAACAAATTCAAAATCTGGAACGCTTTGACTATGTGGTTTGGCGTGACCTATTAGAAGTGATTTATAAACTACACCCGAAGCCGGGATTAGGCCTAGAAATTGCCAAATATGTACAACCCAAACATTTAGGCATTATTGCCTACCTTGCTCTCTCTTGCGACAACTTAGGTGAAGCCTTAATTCGTTACCATGATTTTCACCGTCTGATTTATGACGGTAGCCCTTTAGTGGTTGAACTCCATGGACAATATGCTTCTATTCGTTGGGAAGCGACTGAGTTACACCCCACTCAGCTTACTGATGAAATCGCGATTGCGTTGGTGATTCAGTTCTTGCGTCTTTTTATGTCTCATGAAGATGTACAGTTACATGAAGTGCGTTTCTTAAATGCTGCCCCTAAAAATATCAGAGTCTATGAACAATATTTTCAATGTCCCGTTCGTTTTAGCCAGCCCCGTACAGAGTTACTCATTCCAATTACAGAAATTCATAAGCCACTTAGCAGCGCCGACCACACCTTACAGCAACTATTGGTTCAGCAAGCACAAGCACTTTTAGAACAATTACCAAATTCGACCCAACTTGATCAGCGTTTACAGCATTCGATTTTGACTGGTCTACAAAAGAATCAATATCAAATTGAATATATTGCCGCTCAATTAGGCCTATCAATTCGACAACTCCAAAGACACTTACAGCAACAAGGCACCACCTTTCAGGAACGCGTTCAGCAAGTGCGGTTTATGCTCGCAACCGAGTATTTAAAAGACCCACATTTAAGCTTGCAAGAGATTGCACTTTTGCTTTGTTATTCAGAACAAAGTGCCTTCCAGAGAGCATTTAAACATTGGACTCATCAAACACCACAACAATGGCGAGATCAAAATTAAATAAAAAATTCATATTTTAAGGCTATGGCTGTAATTGGTGCGATTATTTATAAGGTGGTTGCTGGAGATAAGGATTAACTGCACGACCTCAAGTACCGTTTTCACTCAAGTTGTAGTTGTGTAGGTAATGCCTCACTTTTGAGTGAGCAAAAGTGACAAAACTCATTCGTTTCACTGACGTTACTTCCATGTAACGCAGTGAAACAGGCGGCATCCATGCCGCCGTCGCGATAGCAAACTGAGTAAAATAATAGTTATTACAAAAACGGATTATTAATTTCTTGTTCAGCTGGACGTTCAATTTTCTCAGGCAATTCTTCTTTTTCCAAAGCTGCAACTACATCTTTTAAAAAGTTCTGTAAGGCTTTGGCCTGTTCTAAACCGACTTTGTCTTTGGTAATTTGCAAGTTGCCATAAATACTGACGCAATCGACATCATTTTCTAATGTTAAGTCTTCAATCGATGAAGACTCTGTACCCTTTTCAAATGGCTTAAACATAAGTGTTGTCTCGTTGTTATATATTCACAGTGTAATACGATCAATTTAAAAAAAATCGATCAAAATTAAAAGTGCCGATAAAATTAAGAAAGCGCCCATCAAGATATTAAAATATTTCAAACGGTTGCCCTGATTAAGCACCACTGAAAATTTATCACCACATAGTCCCCAAAAGAACAAACACGCGTAGCAAGTGAAAAAATAAATAACGATAAAGATCGGCAACGACTCTGGGTTTTCAATGCTAGTAAACATGGTAATGCCTGACACACAAGCCAACCAAGCCTTGGGGTTGAGCCACTGTAGCAAAAAACCATCTTTAAAATTAGGAATAATAATTTGCTCTACAGGAGCACTTGAAATGGAAATATTAGCGGCAGCAAGAATAATTTTTATGCCGATATAACAAACAAATAGCGTTCCGCAAACTGCGAGAACTTTTAGCACAACAGGAAACTGAGTTAATAAACTCTGAAGACCAAATGCCATAAAAATTAAAAGTAAGGTAAAACCAATTGTGGCCCCTGAAATATAGGGAATCGATCTTTTTAAACCGTGATTTAAACTGGTCGATAAAATGACTGTATTGACTGGGCCTGGGGTAATAGACATTGCAAATGAAAAAAGAAACATCGAGGCAAACATTGTTATTGTCCTTATTAAAATAGAATCCATAGACAGATCTGTCTATGGATTCTATTTTAAACAATTACGATGTTGCAATAACAATCAAAAAAATCTGCTTATTTCATTATTTGCAAGAAGTAGTTCACCAATGCTTCAACCAGTTGCTTCACAATAGCTTGGCGTGTTTCTTCGTCAATCGTTGGAACTTTTGCTTCCATCGGTTCTGTAGAGCCACTTTTTTGCTTTTTAAACTGGTCTTGTAGCGCTTGAATTTGGTCAGCATTTAAGTCTTGTTCACACTGACTTTCACCATCCCAGTGTAAATAGTCTAACTTTTGATTTGCCTTAACTTGACTAGCTGCTAAAGGTAGGCGATAGACATTACGCTTTTGTTGCTCGGTTAACTGCGGAAATAGGTTAACGCCTAAGCGCTCCTCAAGGTAGCAAACACTCACAACTTTTACTTGTAGAGAGTTATTATTAGGTGCGTAATAAGCCCCAATCGCGCCAGTTTTTGGCATATAGACCGCTTTATAAACGGCTGTTGGTACAATCACACCCTGTCCAATCGTTTTAAGACGTTTGCCTTCAAAAACAGGGCCTGTCACCACATAAACATCTTGTTTTTGTTTAGTGGCAATAGCACGAGTCGCTTCTTCGAGCTTACGCCAGACTTCTTGGTTATTTTTAGGTGCTTGCGGTACCATATTGCTGAGCGAGAAACTATCAGATTGGGATTCTTTATTTGACATATCACCATTAGGTGCCATATGCCCACGGTCATAGCCTGAACCGCGATAGTCACTTAACAGTGCCCGATGCTTTTGAGGAACACGCGTTTCTTCATGGAAGTTATCTTCACGTTTAATTTTGACACTCAAACGTTCTGCATTTAAATGCTCAGCCGACCATAATGGTGTTTTAGAAATGCCTGAATAGAGGACATTAAAACCGTTAAAGCACAGTGGATAGCTGTCTTTTTTTAGGCTGTCTTTATTTAAAGCAGGCGGAACTTCTCGATAAAACTGGTTAAGACAAGTCGAGTTAGTACTTAAAGGCGAAAACCACTGCGAAATCTTTTCACTACCGAAAGCAATTACAAAGCTTCCGGCTGCAATACAAGCAAGAATAATCTTGCCAAAATGCTCACTTAGAGAGAATGAATTTTTACCTTTACTGCGTTTTTTACTTGCCATGTTTCTATCAATACTACTGTCCAGACGCAGCTTAACAATCCTGCTTTTTTAAGTATATCTCTTATCTTTCATATGGTTAAAACATGGTCATCTTTTTTGTAACTCTATTTCCCATTACGTAACAATCTGTTGGAATTATGAGAGCCTTTGGCTATTGAATTGCGCCAATTGCGTATCTTTCGTTGAAAAACACTGATTGCTTATGACATGGTTAGCTCCACAAATTTGGATAAAAATATAATCGGAGTCCACTTAATGATCCATTCAAAGATTATTGGTATTGGCGTAATCACGGGATTATGTAGTATGGCCGCTTTGGCTGAACCAGCAGTCCAGCCAGGAGATACTTTAGAAAGTTTGTCTAAAGTAAAAGTAACCACAACAGTAAATGGCCAACCAGGCTCTATTAGCGATTTAGTCAATAGCGGACAAGTACAGCAAGTTTCTGCTGCACCAACTGATGCAGTGCCACCTGCACCGAACCAAGCGCCTCCAGCGCCACAAGATCCGAACACTCCACCGCCTCCGGCAGATCCAAGTCAGTCGGCAGACCCGATGGCAAAAGATGGTGCTTTACCAGCAAATGCACCTATGCAACAAGCTCAATAAACAGAGCCATAAAAAAACCAAGACTTATGTCTTGGTTTTTTTATTACATCAATTTTTATATTTCGATTTGGCTACCTAACTCAACCACACGGTTGGTTGGAATCTGGTAGAAGTCACTCACCGGACTGGTATTACGCTGCATAGAGATAAACAGTTTTTCTCTCCATGGAGACATACCATCGCCCACCGAATGCACAATACGATCACGGGAAATGAAGAAGCTGATGTGCATCAAGTCATACTCAAGACCAAGCTGTTCATAGGCTTGCATCAATGCTTTTGGTACATTCATTTCATCTTTAAAACCGTAGAAGATTTTAATACGGAAGAAATGTTCAGCTAATGTTTCTGTCGTAATACGCTCTTCAGGTTCAACATAAGGCACATCTTCAATCACTACAGTGACCAAGATATTACGCTGATGCAGCACCTTGTTATGCTTAATGTTATGCAGCATGGCATGTGGCACAACGTTTGGCGTACCCGTCATAAATACTGCATCACCCGGCACCCAGTGCACGCTATTACCAATACTTTTTACAAACAAATCGAGTGACAAGGTATCGTGTTCAAGCTTGGCAAAAGTAAGCTCACGGCCACGTTTCCATGTCATTAAGATGGTCACGGCAATCGCACCAATCAGTAATGGCACCCAACCGCCCGACAAGATTTTAAGTGAAGTTGCACCGACCAATACCGACTCTAAAACAAAGAATGGAATAATCAGGAGCAGCACTTTTGGCAAGCTCCACTTCCAAGCTGAGTAGATAAACACCGCAACCAAAATCGTGTCACACAGCATGGTTAAGGTCACAGCTAAACCATATGCACTTGCAAGGTTAGAACTGCTTTTGAAGATCAAGATTAGGATAATAATTGCGATTAAAAGTAACCAGTTTAAGAAAGGAATATAAATCTGGCCTTCTTCAGATTCAGAAGTATGTTTAATACTTAAACGTGGTAAATAACCCAATTGAATCGCTTGGCGAGCAAGTGAAAACACCCCAGAAATTACGGCTTGAGAAGCAATTACCGTTGCCATGGTCGCCATAATAATCATTGGGTAAAGTGCCCACTGCGGCACCAATAAATAGAATGGGTTTTCAATTGCCGCTGGGTCTCTGAGCAATAATGCGCCCTGTCCTGCGTAGTTTAAAACCAAGCATGGTAACACCACAAAGAACCATGCCATACGAATTGGTACTGGTCCGAAGTGGCCCATATCCGCATAAAGTGCTTCACCACCAGTTACCGTTAACACCACAGCGCCCATAATGAAAAAGGTCATTACTGGATGATGATAGATAAACTGAATGGCCCAGTGTGGACTGAACATACCCAACACCACAGGGGTCTGAATAACACTGTGAAGGCCTAATAATCCTAAAGATAAAAACCACACCATCGTGATCGGGCCAAAAAACTTACCGACAAAGGCCGTACCGTGTTTTTGTACCAAAAACAACGAGATGATAATGGTAATCGCAATCGGCATGATGAACGGGTCAAATACATCGGTGGCAATAGACAAGCCTTCGACGGCTGACAATACCGAAATGGCTGGGGTAATAATACCGTCACCAAAAAACAGCGATGCGCCGATAAATCCAATGGCAATCATGTAGATTTTTTTGTTGTCGGCAATTTTGGCTTTACGTAAGTTCAATGCGAGTAAGGCCATGATCCCGCCTTCGCCGTTGTTGTCTGCACGCATGACAATCGCGACATACTTGATGCTGATGATCAGCATTAAGCACCAAAAAATAATAGATAAAATTCCTAATACGTTTTCAGGCTGAATTCCCAACCCATGCGCTGCATGGAAGGACTCTTTCAAGGCATAGAGCGGACTTGTTCCGATGTCTCCAAAGACCACTCCAAGAGCTGCCAAAGCCGTGGCAGGCAAGGTCGCTTTTTTGGCCGTATTTTGCATTGTGTAATTAAACCAATATGATTTTTAGCGCAATCTTATCACCTCTATTATTTTTTTTCTGTAATGCTCGTCTTAAATCTTGGCAGGACTCGTTTTTTTAGTTACTATCGCACGCCTTGGTGAGGTGTCCGAGTGGCTTAAGGAGCACGCCTGGAAAGTGTGTATACGTTTGCGCGTATCGAGGGTTCGAATCCCTCTCTCACCGCCAGAATTCAAAAAAGACCTAAATCATTTTGATTTAGGTCTTTTTTATTCACTAAATATTTTATTATCCCAATTAAGCCCCACTACCTAACTCAGTAACGAGCCAATTAGATTTTGGATCCTTTTTTACAACAGTTACAAACACAATATAGGTTCCCGCAGGGTTACCAGCAAGATCTGCATGTACTGTTTTTATCTTTATGACGAGTAAAATCATTTTATAAAATTGTTGATAATAATCAGGTCTATTTTTTGCTGAGTCGTAACGAACTTTTAGCACTTCTATAACTTTTGAGTTTTTATAAATTTGGGGTATTTCAGCATTTCGTATATTTAAGTTCTCGCCTGACCAAACATATTTGTATGCTGTAGCTGAGTCTCCATTAGAAAGTGAATTAAAAAAGGAAATAGCAACTCGACTTGCCTGTTCTTTTTCAACGTTAGTCTTTTTCTCGTATGCCTCAAGGACTGCAAATAAACTTAATCCAGCAAGAAGTAATCCGATAGTTATAAAGATTCTAGGCTTTAGCATTTGGTTTCCTTGGGAGAATACGTTTAGACTTCACATTCCACCCGTTTCCATACCGCTCCATCCTTTAAATCCGCTTTTTGAAACTTATACAAACCCATAAAACGGTACATAGCCCGACTGATCCTAGACAGTATCGTG
>NZ_JAVIMC010000058.1:0-20972 GCF_031196995.1 Acinetobacter sp. 12966 | reverse complement strand
GTGTGTTCAGCGGACGCTTACTAATGTTCTTTTGCTTTTTCTTGTACATACACATCCCAATCGCAATACCTGTTCCTAAGACTATAATTGACTTTAACATTTTGCACCTCTTCGATTAACGGAGTAACTTTTGAGAAATTAACTTAAATTATTAGCACAAAATTTGTTATTTAAGGGCTTTCATTTGCTCCGGTTTTGTAATGTGTTTAATTTTTATGTTAATTGAATAATCTTATAATCCGTAAAAATAACTTTTGATACAAAGCAAAAAGCCTATTCTGTTTTATGAATAGGCTTTTTACTGTATTTCAGGATTAAGCAGTATTATGAATTGCTTTAAGCAATCTTATTATCTTTAAATACACTACAAATGTATTTAATGCTGAACTTTTAGTCAAGATAGGATTGAGTGATTTTACTAATAATTGGTGATTCTTGTGATGATCATCACATTATATTGTTAGGATAAGAAAAAACCCATTTCTACTTCTCATGAAGAAATGGGTGATGTGAAAACCACAAAAGACCTGAAATACCAAATGTTCTTACATTCAGTAAGGTTGAGTGTAGTGAATATACCGAATGGTTGACAATTAAACTATTTGTATTTTTTTTAGTCATTTCGGCCAATAAAAAAACAGTTATGATTCTGTAGATTAACTCTGTTTAGTCATTCATTATTGACCAAAAATTCTATAAAGTACCCTCACCCAATTATTAAGACATATATTTTCAATCAGTGTTTTAGAATAACCACGCTGTTGCATACGATCAATTAAGCGATATAGGCCAGACACATCTTGAAGTTCTGTACCAATGAGTGCACCGTCAAAATCCGAACCAAAGCCCACATGTTCTTCGCCTAAATGATCCATTAAATATTCTAAATGTTCCAAAATTACATCTATGGATGTATCTGCATTTCGTTGTCCATCCGATCGTAAAAAAGCGACATCGAAATTTACCCCGACCATCCCTTTACTTTCTCGAATTGCTTTGAGTTGTGGGTCAGTTAAATTACGGGCTTGAGGACATAAAGCATGTACATTAGAGTGGGTTGCTACAATTGGCTGCTGCAATATTTTTACAGTATCCCAAAAAGCTTGTTCATTCATATGTGAAACATCAATCACCATTTTTTTATCAGCACAGCGCTTTACAAAATCTTTGCCATCACTCGTGAGACCTGCTCCTGTGTCGGGTGAGTGAGGAAACGTAGCATTTAAACCATGTCCAAAACGACTAGGTCTATTCCAGAGGGGGCCAATACTACGTAAGCCTCTTTCATAAAATACATCGAGTAAATCAGGATTGAGTTGTAAAGCTTCTGCACCTTCCATATGCAATACAATTGCTAGCTTTTGCTCTGCTAAACAATCCTGAATATTTTGAACCGAGGTACAGATTTTAATATTTTTAGAATACTGAGTAAGTTGGTGAGCTAAATCGAGTTGTTCTAAACAAATTTGTTCAATTTGCTGTTGGGTAAAATCAGAAGCATTCGGATCAAATAATTTATTGGGATGATGCTGCTTAACATAGTTGTATGGGGGTAAAAAAATCGCAAACATCCCCCCCATAAAATCAGCTTCTTGACAGCGTTTTAAGTCCAGATGGCCTGATAGGCGTTCATGAACAAAAGCATGTACAGGATCTGGATGATCACTTAGCCATAAGCGTGTTAATGCATCATTATGTCCATCAAAAACTGGAATATGGCTAGGCTTCATGAGTATTCCTACTTGCTATATATCTGTAATCGTGTGGACTGGAATATTTTGTGTGGCGCTTAAAGATTTAGAGTTTCTACTATTACGGAATACTAAATTTTGCAAAGGTGCAGCCAACTGACTTTCTGTACGTGCCTGTTCAATCATTTGATGATACGGCGATTTCCCACATACAGGGTCGGCATTAGCCGCATCTCCAGTCAACATATAGGCTTGGCAACGACACCCGCCAAAGTCGCGGTCTTTATCTGGACAGCTACGGCACCCTTCTGGCATCCATGCATCGCCACGGAAATGATTAAATCCAGTTGATTTGTACCAAATATCTGACAATTTATGTTCGCGGACGTTTGGAAACGAAATGGGCAGTTGTCGTGCTGCATGGCAAGGTAGTGCCATACCATCTGGAGCAACCGTAAAGAAGATTTTACCCCAGCCATTCATACAGGCTTTTGGTCGCTCTTCATAATAATCAGGCACTACAAAAATGAGTTTGCAAGGATGATTTTGCGCTTTTAATTTTTCTCGATATTCATTGGTAATCCGTTCTGCACGTGTCAGTTGCTCTTGTGTGGGTAATAAACCTTGGCGGTTTAAAAAAGCCCAACCATAAAACTGACAAATTGCTAGCTCGACTGTGTCTGCATTGAGCTCAAGGCAAAGTTCAATAATTTTTTCAATCTGGTCAATGTTATGTCGATGAATAACAAAGTTAAGCACCATCGGATAATCGTATTTCTTAACCAGTCGGCACATTTCATACTTTTGTTCAAAAGCATGCTTTGAACCTGCCAATGCATCGTTTACCACAGGATCGCTAGCTTGAAAGCTCACTTGAATGTGGTCTAGGCCCGCTTGCTTTAGATCAGCAATGCGTTGTTCGGTAAGGCCCATACCGGAGGTAATTAAGTTGGTATAAAACCCTTGCTGATGAGCATGTGCAACGAGTTGTTCTAAATCCTGACGTACCAGTGGTTCACCACCAGAAAAGCCGAGTTGAACAGCACCCATTTGACGTGCCTGATCAAAAACGTCAAACCACTCTTGCGTGGTCAGTTCATTTTTATGCTGCGCGTAGTCTAATGGGTTTGAGCAATATGGGCATTGTAGCGGACAACGATAAGTGAGTTCCGCTAATAACCATAAAGGTAGGCCAACACCTTCTGTCATACTAAATCAATCCAGTGTTGCTGTTTTGCGACCAGCATGTAATCCACTACATCTTGATCAATCTCAGCAATATCACCAAATTTTTGCTTTAACTGGGCAATAATTGCAGAAACATTTTGCTGCCCATCAATATATTGTCCGATTGCCCCTGCACTTTCATTTAACTTGATCATGCCTTCAGGATATAAAATCACAAAACCATTTTGAGCTGGCTCGAACTGAAAACGGTAACCTTGTCGCCAGGTTGGTACAAGATTTAAATCAAACTGCTCTTTATTCATTTAAATAGTCCTTTGTGCCAAACTCGTTTGCTTGTCACGCTGTGATACGGTGCTTCATTGTGAACATGTGCAAGTGTTAAAGCATCTAAAATGCTCCATAAAATATCCAGCTTAAACTGTAATATTTCCAGCATTCGTTCTTGTTGCTCAAAAGTTGTAAATGAATCAAGCGTAATTGTTAAACCATGTTCAACATCACGGCGTGCCTGACTCAAACGAGAACGAAAGTACTCATAGCCTTTATCATCAATCCATGGATAGTGCTGTGGCCATGAATCAAGTCGTGACTGATGAATTTGTGGGGCAAAAAGTTCAGTTAAAGAGCTGCTTGCTGCTTCACGCCATGAAGCACGACGTGCAAAATTTACATAGGCATCTACCGCAAAGCGTACACCAGGTAAAACTAACTCTTCAGAAATAACCTGTTCACGACTCAAGCCCACAGCTTCGGCTAACCGTAACCATGCTTCTCGACCACCTCCATCAGGATATTCACCATCTTGATCGATCATGCGTTGAATCCATTCTTGACGGACTCGTTGGTCGGGGCAATTTGCCATAATCGCCGCATCTTTAAGCGGAATATTAATTTGATAGTAATAGCGGTTTGCAACCCAAGCCTGAATTTGTTGCTGGGTGGCTTTACCTTCATACATCATCACATGAAATGGATGATAGATATGATAATACTGGCCTTTATCGATAATGGCTTGTTTGAATTGTTCAGTCGTTAAAGCTTCAGGTGTTTGAGTCATGTTTCACCTTAGAGTTCAATCTGCATGCCGTCATAGGCAACTTCTACACCATTTGCTTTAAGCTCAGCAAACTGGCTAGAGTTTTCATTTAAAATTGGATTGGTATTGTTAATATGGATGAGCACTTTTTTAGGTGTACTCAGCTGATTTAAATAAGAGAGTGAACCACCTTCGCCACTAATATATAAATGACCCATTTCACGACCAGTTTTAGTTCCAACCCCTGTTTGTTGCATTTCATCATCTGTCCAGAGTGTTCCATCAATCATGACGCAGTCTGAACTCTGCATAATCTGCATGATTTGATCATCAATTTTTCCAAGACCTGGTGCGTAAAATAACTGTTTTTGTGTTTTATGGTCTTTGATAACTAAGGCAATGTTGTCGCCGTCATGTGGGTCATGTCGATGTGGTGAATATGGCGGCGCAGCACTTTTAATAATTAAAGGCACAAACTCTAAATTTTCGAAACCATCAATTTTAAAAGCTTGTTTAGGATTAATTTGGTTGTATTGAAGACCACCATTCCAGTGTTTGAGCATATTAAAAACTGGAAAACCGCTCGTTAAATCTTGATGGACCATTTCTGTACACCATACATTCATTGGGCAACCTTCACGTAAGGTTAAAAGCCCAGTCGTATGGTCTAACTGACTGTCCATTAAAATAACGCTTGTTATTCCTGTATCACGCAATTTACGCGCTGGTTGAGCTGCTTTAAATTCGAAGAGTTGCTGACGGATATCAGGTGATGCGTTTAATAAAACCCAGTCTGTTCCATTTTCAGAAACAGCAATTGATGATTGAGTACGGGGTTTGGCTTGGATTGTGCCTGTGCGCACACCATGACAATTCGGGCAATTACAATTCCACTGCGGGAATCCGCCTCCAGCAGCTGAACCTAAAACATAAATATACATAAAATTAATATCTTATTAGAAAGAGATAAGCCCTAGAACAAGACTAGGGCTTATGACATATTTGATGAAACTGATTAACGTGCTTCAAAGTACATAGTAACTTCAAAACCAATGCGTAAATCAGTAAAAGCTGGTTTAGTCCATTGCATAAATTATCTCCGGTTCATATTAATCTTATGAAATGAATCACTTGATTAAGATTTATAAGGCAATTAAAAATTTATTCTAAATAAAAAAATTGGGTTTGTAGACCACCCCTAGCTAAGATATTGTTCGATAATTGTGTTTTTTGTCCAAATTTTAATATTTCGAACATATTTCCTTATTGGGTGTTTCATCAAATATTCATACTAAAAGCGTATTTTTTATCCGTCTTAATTGATCAAATGATAAAAAAATGAAAAATTTAACAATACTTTTTAAAGTAACAACACTTTCTCTGGCTGTAGCGTTATTGGCGGGATGTAATGACGATGATGATAATGACACAGCACCACCTGCCCAAAGAAGCAATCAAACCGTAAATATTTTAGCTTTTAATGACTTTCATGGAAATCTTGAGCCCCCTAAGCGTTATGTCGAGGCACCAAATCCAAATGATGCTGCTCAATCTGTTCGTATTCCTGTCGGTGGAGTGAGTTACTTTGCAGATGCGATTAAAAAACTTAAAGCAGAAAATCCAAATAATGCTGTAGTTTCGGCGGGTGATTTAATTAGTGCCTCTCCTCTCACCTCTTCTTTATTTTTAGATGAACCGACCATTGAAGTCATGAATGATATTCAAATTGATTTTAATGCTGTGGGTAACCATGAATTTGACCGTGGTACAGATGAATTACGCCGTTTAAAAAACGGTGGATGTCAGCAATATACCAGCACTGTCCCTTGTCAAATTAATAAAAAGTTTAGTGGTGCAAAATTTGATTTCCTTGCTGCTAACGTAGCAATGAAAAATGACGCTAGTAAAACAATCTTTCCTGCATATAAAGTCAAAACTTATGGTGGAATTCCAGTCGCATTTATTGGTTTAACCCTTAAAGCGACGCCAAGTATTGTTTCTGCGGCGGGTATTAAAGACGTTGAGTTTCGTGATGAAGCTGATACGGTAAATGCCTTGATTCCTGAGTTACAAAAACAAGGCATTGAAGCAATTGTTGTTGTGGTACATGAAGGTGCAGCGCCAAGTACGAAGCTCAATCAAAAAACATGTGATGGTTTAAGTGGTCCGATTTTAGGAATTTTGGATAAGCTTAATCCAGCAGTTGATATTGTTGTTTCAGGTCACACACATCAATCTTATATTTGTGACTATGCAACAAAAAATCCGGCTAAACCATTCTTACTTACTTCAGCTGGACAATATGGCACGCTCATTACTGACATCAAGATTGAATTAGATGGTAAAACTGGTGATGTCATTAAAAAAGATGCGAAACAGGTTCCTGTACAAAGTGAAGCATATACATCTGGTACAACCACGGTAAGCCTTACCGATCTCTATCAAAAATTTAGTAAAACCCCAAGCATTGAAGCAATCTTAGATAAATACCGCCAAGCTGTGACCACCATTTCAAGTCGTGTGGTTGGTACATCTACTGCCGTTGTGAGCCGTACTCAAGTCGAAAGTGGTGAAAGTCCGCTAGGTATTATGATTGCCGATGCTCAACAAGCGGCTGCCTTAAAAGCAAGTAATCAAGGCTCAGACTTTACGTTAATGAATCCAGGTGGTGTGCGTGCTGATCTACTTATTAATAGTAGTAACCAGATTACCTTTGGCGATGTTTTTGCAGTTCAACCATTTGGTAACTCTATTGTGACGTTGAGCTTAACTGGCAAACAGATTAGAGATGTGCTTGAACAGCAATGGTCTGGTGCAAATGCAAATTCACCTAGAATTTTACAGCCATCTAAAGAGTTGAGTTACCAATATGCAGCAAATACATCTTTTTCACCACGAGCAAGTAATATTATGGTTGCTGGTTCGCCGTTAGTTGACACTAAAGTGTATCGCGTGACGGTAAATAGCTTCTTGGCAGATGGTGGTGACAACTTTACGGTATTAAAAGAAGGCCAAAACCGTGTCGGTGGTGGTCAAGATATTGATGCGCTTGAAACTTATGTTGCTAACAATTCACCTTTAACTATTCCAGCTACGACTCGAATTAAAGTTATCAAATAACTGATTTTATAAAAATAAAGGACAGTATGATGCTGTCCTTTATTTTTTATGGCAGTTTAAAAGATTTTTATTCGGTATATAGATTGAGCTCAACACTACTGATATCGACTCCGGTATTTGCAAAAATAATATCAGTAACTTCATGAAGTAATTCTTTAACTTTGTCATGTTCAAAGTTCAAGGCTTCAGAGGTTTTGAGCGAAATGAGGTTACAACTCATCTTGTCTTTTCTAAGCTTATAAATACTTTTGCTTTTACCTAAAAACACCCTTTTGATGAGTTTACGGTTTTCAAATTCCGACAAGATTCGATAAATCGTTCCTAGCGTTATTTTATGTTCATTTTTAATTTGCGTATAAATACTCACAGCACTTAAGCCTTGTGGATTTTGATTTAAAATTTCAAAAACCTGTATTCTCGATTTTTTTATGGGTAGTCCATTTAATAATGATTTTGAAGTTGCTGTCATGATTAATTAACCTTAATGTTGAAAAAATATAGAAATTTTTTAAAATTATTTTGTCTATACTTACTTGAAAATTATGGAAATGATTTGATGTATAAATCAGAGCTTATTACCCTATAAATAAGCTTTGAGCTGATTATAAGTTTCTGAATAATTTAATATTATTCCTACCTCACTATCTACATGTACGCGCTTGGTGAATAAAAGCATTCTTGAGCTGAACCATATGGCGACCCTCTTCATTAAGTCATTTTCCGACCTTATTCTATATAATAATTAACATATGATAAATATTATCATTTGTGTTTAGCGGTGTATCATATACATATAAGTTTTAATATTCAATATTAAGTAATTATCAAATACATAATGATAACCATTATATATTAATGATTAAATGATGATGAGTTGCCTTCATTCTCTATTATAAGTATTCATTTCCACCCATATAAAAAGCAGATAGATGATCTGCTTTTTATATTTTAAGTAGAATAAGTTAAATCACTATTATGCTAAGGATAGTGCATCTTGTTCTTGCATCCATGCATGAATCACTTGTTGTGTTGTCATGACTTGAGCGCATCGTGTACTAGCATATTTTAATGCCATATCGTGCTCTTCGCGGCTAAAGTCAGCTAGTGCATCACCACATAAGAATGGTTGGATGTTTAGCATAAAAGCTTCAGCAGCACTCATAAGACAACCAATATGTGCATATACCCCGCAGATAATCAGTTGATCGCGACCAGACTCCCGCATGAGCTGTTCGAGCGGAGAAAATTTAAAAACACTATATCTCCACTTGGTAAGAACCGTATCATTTTTTTGAGGTGAAATTTTTGGCAAAATCTGAGTAAAGCTCGGCTCGTTCTTTAAACCAGGTCCCCAAAAATCAGTTAATAACTGCCGATGTTCAGGTGATTGATTGCCCGGTTGTGCTGTATAAACAACGGGAATATTAGATTGATGAGCGGCGTCAATTAATGCTTTGGTGTTTTTAATGAGTTCTGGAATAGGTTCTTGAGTTAAGTCATAGAAATCTAAAAAATATTGCTGCATATCATGAACCAATAAAACAGCTCGATTGGTATGCAATGGCCAATTTGTTTTGTTGGGAGTAAATTCATGGGCTTGGGGCATACTGTAACTTGCAATCTTTGGAATACTCATTAGTATTTTCCTTTTCTATCTTTCAAAATATTTTTAATTTCAGATGGTTGTTGTGCTGAAGTAATCTTTAGACCCCAAGTGTCGCTCCCCCATCTACCACTATTTCTTGCATCGTAATTTGGGCCGCTCGGTCCGAAAGTAAAAAGCTCACGGTATTGGCAATATCATCTGGTTGCGCGAGTTTTCTTAAAGGAATACCTGTTCGGTATTGACTCAAATCACCATCAATTACTGCAGGTGGAGGTGCATTATCAGTCCAGAGTTGTTGCTGCATTTGAGTGAGAGTAGATCCAGGTGAAACGATATTCAGCCTGACTTGATAAGGTGCGATTTCAAGTGCCAAATTGCGACAAAAATGACTCAGTGCAGCCTTAGTGGTGGCGTACATACCAAGTTGCATACGTGGCATACGCGCACTATTTGAACTAATAGTGACAATGCTACCCCGCCTTTTTGCACAAAAATGTTTAGCAACTTGTTGGCTGATCGCAATAGGCGCCATGACATTGACCGCAAAAAGTGTTTCCCAATCTTCCGTTTTGGCTTCAAGCATGGAGCGCATAATTAATACTCCTGCTGCATTTACTAACCCCGTAATTTCGTATCTTTCTAAAAGCTCTGAAATTAAAGTTTGCGTTTCTTGCTGATGGGTAATGTCTTGTGAGATGCCCTGCCATTGTGAAGATTGATCTGGCGTTATTGTTTTGCAGATATCCCATTGTTTAGGATTTTCTTGTCGGTCAATACCAATAACATGATAGCCCTGATCTAGTAGTTGCTTGGCAATAGCCGCTCCTATCCCTCTTGCAGCACCTGTGACCACGATGGTAGAGCGCATGTGGATACTCCAATTTATATTATAAAGAAATCTATAAATATAATTGCAAATAATTATCATTCTTATCAAGAGCAAATTAAGATAAAAGATTAATTTATGATCGTATAAAAATGAGTTACAGCTTAGGATTATGAATTAAGGTATTGTTTTATATTGATTTTATTAAATTTAAAGGTCAAGAGTATTTTATTATTAATAATCATTTCCAATAAGGCAGGTTTTGATTTATTCGGCTAAAATCAAATTTATGTTTTATCAAACCTAGTAACTTTTTAGGGTTCAATCTCCCGCAGGCCCAGAATGAGTTCTCTATAATTCCGACTCTTGTAAGTTTGGAAATGCATATAAAAAATGAAAAATTATAAAATCCACATAGTTTCGGTCAGTTGTTTAATCTCTTGAATATCATGACTCACATAAATCATCGGAATTTTTATTTCCTCTTTTACCTTCTGAAAAAAAGGAATAATTTCAGCTTTATGATTCGCATCTAGTGCCGATAATGGCTCATCAAGCAATAAAAGCTTAGGTGAATATAACAACGCCCGACCCAGTGCCACGCGCTGTTTTTCACCACCTGACAGTTTGATAGGCATACGTTGTAATAAATGCCCTAACTTTAATAACTCAATAATGTAATCTGCTTCAAAGTGACGTTCTTGTTGGGAAAGATGCTTAAGGCCAAATAATAAATTTTGCTTTACCGTTTTATGGGGAAAAAGCTGAGCATCTTGAAAAACCAATCCAACATGCCTCTTTTGCGTGTTTAAATTAATTTTTTGATCTGAATCAAACCATGTTTGGTTTTGTATTTTAATGAGTCCACTACGCGGATTGTTCAGCCCTGCAATGGCATGTAAAATCGATGTTTTACCTGAACCTGATGCACCAAATAATCCAATAACAGAAGCATCTGACTGAAAACTAGGTTCAATATGAAATTGGCCCATTTGTAGCTGAAAACGGCAATCAATCAACATAACCTTACCGTCCTAAACGCTTCTTTTGATAACGATGAAACCACTGTGCAAACCATAGCGCTAAAAAAGCCACACTTAACGATAAAACAATAAGCCGTTGAATAGCAGCCTCAGTATCGGGTTGTTGCATTAGGCTATACATGGCCAAAGGTAAAGTACGTGTTTCATTTGAAATATTACCCACAAAGGTAATGGTGGCACCAAACTCACCTAAACTGCGGCAAAAACATAAAATAGCACCAATTAAAATACCACTGCTAGCAAGAGGTAAAGTGACATGAAAAAATGCCCCTAAAGATGAAGCACCTAATGTCTTTGCTGCCATTTCTAAACGCTGATCGACCAGTTCAATCGCTAGTCGAATAGATTGCACCAATAACGGGAAACCCATTACTGCTGAAGCAAGAACGGCGCCTTTCCAGTTAAATGCAAAATCAATTCCAAGCGGTGCCAAATATTGCCCAATGATACCGCGGCTGCCAAAAACTTGTAAAAGCAAATAACCAGGTACAACAGGAGGTAGCACCAAAGGTAAAAACACCAACGTTTCAATGAATGACTTACCCCAGAACTCTTTACGTGCCAGAAACCATCCCACACAAATCGCAGGAATAATACTAACTACAAGACAACTCGCTGCCACCTTACAAGAAAGTTGTAGCACGCTGAGCTCTTCTGGGGTTAAAGAAAACATCATGGCTTGACTGGAGCCAACACGCTAAAGCCATACTTTTTAAAGACAGCTTTGGCTTGATTGCTTTGTAAAAATTGATAGAACTTTGCTGAGTTTGAGTTCTTTTTAATCAATCCTACAGGATAAATAATTGGCAAATGGGTATTTTCTGGAAATACACCAGCTACTTTCACGTCTTTGCTAATCACTGCATCGGTTGCATAGACAATCCCAACCTGACATTCACCTCGCGCAACAAAGTTTAATGCCGTTCGAACATCTTCTGTTTCAACTAACTTTGGCTCAATACGACTCCACCAACCTAAATTGATAAAAGCTTGTTTAGCATATTTACCTACAGGCACACTTTTGGTATCCCCTGTACAAATCTTGCCTTTAAACACTTTCTTTGGATCGATCGTTTTATCTAGTTTTACTTTTAGTGACTGACCTTTAGGAGTAATTAGCACCAAACGATTGCCTAATAAATTTATACGGTCATTTGCTGCAACTAATTTTTTGTTTTGCAGGTAATCCATCCACTGGGTATCAGCAGAGATAAATACATCGGCTGGTGCTCCAGCTTCAATTTGTTTCGCTAATGTCGATGAGCCAGCATATGAGGTTTTAACTTCTACTTTATTTTGTTTTTCGTAAATTTTTTCTAAATCGTTAATTGCATTGGTTAAGCTCGCTGCTGCATAAACGGTAACCGATTCAGCCTTGGCTGGAACATTAAAGACCAATCCTATGCTGAGTACCGAACAGGCTAAAGCCAACTTTTTTATCTTCGTATCACTTACCATTATGTTTACCTTTTTGTCGTTTTTTGCAGCGATATATACCCAAGAATATAGCGCTACACGAAGATTATGAAAAGCATAATTCGTTAAATATAGATGACTGTAATGCAGCAGTGCTTTTCAGCATGTACTTTGGATTAAGAAAAAGCTATACCAAATTAAAAGATTTCATCCCTAAGCAATCTTTTATCTTAACCTTTTAAATAGCTACTCATAATTTGATAATCATGTTCTAAGGCTTGTCGAGCGTTGATTTCCATTTGACGGTAATGTTGTAAGACTTTTTGTCCCAATGCTGTAACAGCTGCCCCACCACCATGTGTTCCCCCCGTTTGTGTTTCCACTAAAGCTGTTTCAAAGCATTGATTCATGGTGTCGACTAACTGCCATGCACGGCGATAGCTCATATTCATAGATTTTGCAGCTTGTGAGATTGAACCAGTTCTCTCAATTGCTTCAAGTAAGTCTGCTTTACCTGGACCAAATGCGATGTTTTGCTCTAAAAGAATTCTAATTTGTAATTTTAAGTTTTGTTCTTTCATAGGCTTAATTCACAAGATTTGATTTTATTCTGGTTAAGATTATATGGAAGTTTAACAAGATAGGACATATACATTTTTAAAATGCGATTACATCTTAAAAATAGTCTTATTAAAAAATCAAAACTGCACAAAGTGGATAAAGATCTGGAAAAAACGGATAGAGCTAAAGGTCTAATCGCGGTTCAATCAGTTAAAAGCTGAATGAATAAAGGATTGAGCAAATGACCTCATCTAATTTAAAACAATGGAATGATTTTGTAGATGGATGTATCGACTTCCGTCCTAAAGATGGCGTGTTTCGTATCGCACGCAATATGTTTACCGAGCCTGAGCTGTTTGATTTGGAAATGGAATTCATTTTTGAAAAGGTCTGGATTTATGCATGTCACGAAAGTGAAATTCCAAACAATCATGATTTCCTCACGGTTCAAATTGGTCGTCAGCCGATTATTGTGAGCCGTGATGGTAAAGGCGAATTACACGCCATGGTCAATGCTTGTGAGCACCGCGGCGCGACATTAACACGCGTTGCTAAAGGCAATCAGTCTACGTTTACTTGTCCATTCCATGCGTGGTGCTACAAGTCAGATGGCCGCTTGGTCAAAGTAAAAGCACCGAGTGAATATTGCGAAGATTTTGATAAATCAAGCCGTGGCTTAAAGCAAGGCCGTATTGCTAGCTATCGTGGATTTGTATTTGTAAGCCTTGATACTCAAGCAACAGATTCGCTAGAAGACTTTTTGGGCGATGCAAAACTGTTTCTTGATTTAATGGTTAACCAGTCACCAACGGGTGAGCTCGAAGTATTACAAGGCAAGTCATCTTACACCTTTGCAGGTAACTGGAAACTACAAAATGAAAATGGCTTAGATGGGTACCATGTAAGTACTGTTCACTATAACTATGTCTCTACAGTTCAACACCGCCAACAAGTGAATGCATCAAAAGGTGCAGAACTCGACACACTCGATTACAGTAAGTTAGGTGCGGGTGATTCGGAGACTGATGATGGCTGGTTCAGCTTCAAAAATGGTCATAGTGTGCTGTTTAGTGATATGCCGAATCCAACAGTTCGTCCGGGTTACAGCACCGTTATGCCTTATTTAGTCGAAAAATATGGCGACAAATATGCTGAATGGGCAATGCATCGTTTAAGAAACTTAAACTTGTACCCTAGCCTATTCTTTATGGACCAAATTAGTTCACAGCTTCGTATTGTTCGCCCTGTGGCATGGAATAAAACTGAAGTCATTAGTCAATGTATTGGTGTTAAAGGTGAATCTGCAGAAGCACGCCGTAACCGTATTCGCCAGTTCGAAGATTTCTTTAACGTGTCAGGCCTTGGTACACCAGATGATCTAGTCGAATTCCGTGAACAGCAAAAAGGCTTTCAGGCACGACTTGAACCCTGGAGCGATATTTCTCGTGGTTGTCAGTCTTGGGAATATGGAGCGACCAAAAACTCACAAGACTTAGGCATTCAACCTGTCATTACTGGCCGTGAGTTTACCCATGAAGGGCTCTATGTAAATCAACATGGACACTGGCAACGTCTAATGCTCGATGGCTTAAACAAGAAAGCGCTGAAAATGCAGGATATTACTTTCGAAAACAATGTCGTAATGGATGAGGTGTAACCATGTCACAAGAACTATATTTTGCTGTATCTCAGTTTTTGTACAAAAAAGCAGAACTTTGTGATGCTTATGACTGGGATGCCTATTTAGAACTTTACGATGAAGATAGTGAATATCATATTCCACAATGGATTGATGACCATAACTATGTTCAAGATCCGAATCAGGGTTTGTCTTATATTTATTACGCAGACCGCACTGGACTCGAAGACCGTGTATTCCGTATTCGTACAGGAAAAGCAGCTTCGGCAACGCCATTACCACGCACTTTACACAGCATGAATAACATTCGAGTTAAAACACTTGATGATGGTCTAATTGAAGCAAAAGTTGCATGGCAAACACTGTATAACTGTCAAGGTTTACAAGGCTGTTTTTACGGACACGCTACTTATCTTTTACGCCAAACAGCAGATGGTTTCCGCATTCGTCGTCAGCACAGCATTTTGCTTAATGACAAGATTGATTCCGTTTTAGACTTCTATCACGTTTAAGGGGAATGAAAATGGGACATTCAGTTGCACTTAACTTTGCCGATGGCAAAACCTTTTTCATTTCGGTAAATAACGACGAATTGTTGCTCGATGCAGCAGTTCGCCAAGGAATTAACTTACCGCTAGACTGCCGTGAAGGTGTTTGTGGTACCTGTCAGGGACAGTGTGAAACTGGTATTTATGAACAAGAATATGTTGATGAAGATGCATTAAGCGAACGTGATTTGGCCGAGCGAAAAATGTTAGCTTGCCAGACACGAGTAAAATCAGATGCGGCTTTTTATTTCGATCATGATTCAGCTATTTGCAATGCTGGCGATACCTTAAAAATTGAAACCAAAGTTACCGCTGTTGAGCTGGTTTCTGAAACGACAGCAATTTTGCATCTTGATGCAAGCAGTCATGCTGAGCAACTTCAGTTTTTACCGGGTCAATATGCTCGTTTGCAAATACCGAATACTGAAGATTGGCGTTCTTATTCTTTTGCCAATAGACCGAACGCAACCAATCAATTGCAATTCTTAATTCGTCTATTGCCAGACGGTGTTATGAGCAATTACTTGCGTGATCGCTGTCAGGTTGGACAAAGCCTATTCATCGAAGCGCCACTTGGTAGTTTCTATTTACGCGAAGTACAGCGACCATTGGTTTTTGTTGCTGGTGGAACAGGACTATCAGCTTTCTTGGGAATGCTTGATAACTTGGTTGATCAACCAAACTCACCTGCAGTTCAGTTGTATTACGGCGTAAATAGTGAAACCGATTTGTGTGAACAACAGCGTTTACATGCCTACGCAGAACAGCTTCCAAACTTTAGCTATCACCCGATTGTGACTAAAGCAACCGAGGCTTGGCAAGGTAAAGCGGGTTATATTCATGAGCACTTAAATAAAGATCAACTGGCTGAACAGGCTTTTGATATGTATTTATGTGGCCCACCGCCAATGATTGAAGCCGTAAAAAATTGGTTAGATGAACAAGCTCTGCAAAACTATCGGATCTACAGCGAGAAGTTTTTACAGAGCAATACATCACGTTGAAAATATAAATAGCTTAAGTGCAAATAATTTAAAAACCACTAAAACCTGAAATGATTCAATATACTCTGCAAGGGGTATATTGAATTTTTGCATTTAAATTAAAAGTCTTTTATATTCAATCACATAAAATAATAAATTCCGACAAAATAAATTGACCAGCTCACTCGGATTTGCTATAAATTTTGATAGATCTTAAGGAATAAGATCATGATGAGATTAACTTATAGCACCTTTTATATCCCTCTATTCTCTTTCTCGAATGTATTAAATTGATGGACTAGATCCGAACTAAAAATTTGAGAAAATCACATTAATTAGCGGTTAAATTGGTCTGTATTTTGCTTATATCTCATTGTAATTTGCGAGTAACTTAATTTTTTAAGTGCCGTATTTACTTGCTGCATAGTGAAGTTTTAAGGCTTCTGAAACACAAGTAAATACAGGAGTGAGCCAAAAGGGATAAATATGAACCAAGCCAACTCCCACGAACTCAGTGGACGTCATTTTCAAAATGAGTCTATCTTTACCAATCATAATTTGGTGTTTGATCATCACGATTTAAGCGAAACCTGCCGAAATGTTGGGCAAATTTTTAAACCGCATGATCTTAAAATCTCTCAACAGAAGCGAGATTTCAGTGCAACCATGCACCATGTTAAAACAGGTGCCCTGTCTATTAGTCGCTTGGAATATGGTGCGGATGTCATTATTGAACCAGATCACCTTGATAACTTTTACTTAATTCAAATTCCAACTCAAGGCTATGCAGAAATCGAGTTTGGTTCACAAAGGTTTATTTCTTATTCTCAAGTTGCATCTCTTATTTCTCCTCAGCAATCGTTACGTATGCGCTGGCACGCGAACTCACCGCAGCTCATTTTAAAAGTTTCAAAAGATGATTTTACTTACCATTGCCGTCAACACATTGCTGATTCAGAAAACAACTTACTCATTTTTGACCCCAAATTAGACTTTTCTACACAAAGTGGAGCCTATTTTTTACAGCTCGTTAGAACATTGATGGATGCTTTAGCATGTGATCAGCACCCGCTTCATCATCCTTTAGCCTTTAAACAATTTGAGTCAAATTTGTTTAATGCACTTATTTATGGCCAACCCAATAATGCGTTACATAAGCTTGAACAATATAAAGAAAAAACAGTCTCTCCTTATTTCGTGAAGCGTACAGAAGCCTACATTAAAGAACACTTACATGAGCCGCTTAATGTCGAAATTTTAGCTGAACATGCAGGCGTGAGCGTAAGAACCTTATTTACTGGTTTTAAAAATTATTTGGGGACAACCCCAATGTCTTATCTTAAAGAATTACGTTTTGAACAGGCTCATTTAGAGCTGATCCACAATGAAAATATCTCTGTCACTGACGTTGCATTTAAATGGGGATTTACTCACTTAGGCCGTTTTTCTCAAGAATATAAACGCCGTTATGGTGAGTTACCTTCTTCTACTCGCCGCTCTGGTCACAGTGAAGGTTTAGGCTTAATTACTTCAATGTTTTCTTAAAACAAATAGATAAAAGCCTTTTATATTTGTTGATATAAAAGGCTTTTTTTATGACTTAGAAATGATGGACATAACGAACTTGTAGTCGTGTTCCTTCTGGGCGGTTTTCAGCATCTTGCTCAAAATAAGCATTTGCGACTAGATGATCATTTTTAGAAAAACTATACATCGCACCCGGACCAATCGCCCAGACTTGCTCACGTCGACCTTTGACTTTTTCACTATCGACTTCTGTATCGGTCACTTGTTTTAGCCAATAACCATTTAGTCCCAAGCGGAACTGTTCGGTAATGGCATAGTCGGTTGCAAAGTTTACATGAATTGCTTGCCCAGCTTGCATATCATTTGCTCCGGCAAACGCATAGCTTGGGTCATTATTTTTAAAGTTATAGAGATAATGGATACGCGTTGAAGCTGTCCATTTTGGATTAAACCAATATGTTGCAGCCCAATAAGGATCAAATGAGACAGCGTTATTACTTGGGTTAATATCTTTTTGCTGGTCGTATTCCCCAGTAGGTAAATTCACCTGAAACTCAAAACGATGTACAAACTTCGGCCCTTGTGCCCCCATGACTGGATCAAACTGAATAAAAGGTCCAATCATAATGTCCCCAAAGCCACTTTGGGCCTTAATTGCAAGATTATTCAAGCCATCATCCATATCCATTTTGCTGACAAAAGGAATTAAAAAATTTATACCTAGGCTGGCTTTATCTTTTACTCGGACATTCGATAAATAACTAATCTGCTCAACCAGTACTTGATAATTTAAATCAGTTTTAGGTAAACCGAGTTTTTGTCCATTGGCATCGACCAGTTTACTGCTATCGTAATTTTGAAAATAGGTTTGAGCATACCAGCCGGGCCCTGCGGGTAAACCGCCATCGAGAAAGCTGGTCATACCTAAGTTTACGGTCGGTAAATCATAGGCATGTGTAACCAATGGCAAACCCAACAATGTCCCTGCTAAAAATCCATGTTTAATTAAAGTGCTTTTCATCTTCTTATTTCCTATAAAAAATCACGACCGGATTGATCGTGATTGTGGTGAATTAATGGGCTAATTCTGGATGCTCAGCAACAATCCGATACTTTCCTGCGTGGAATACCAAAGGCTCACCTTGGCATTGTTGGTACTGTTCAATTTGGCCAATAAAAATCAGGTGATCGCCGCCTTCATACTGATTTACATTGCGGCAAACCAAGGTTGCGAGTGCATCGGTCAAAATTGGAACGCCAGCATTGCATTGTTGATGGGCAATGCCTGCAAATTTGTCTTCGGCACCTCGAGCAAAATGCCCCGAAAGCTGATGATGCTCTTGTGCCAACATGTGAATGGCAAAATATTCAGCTTCTACAAAATCAGACAAACTTGGCGCTGTTTTTGAAAGACTCCACAAAATTAATGGTGGATCTAAAGACAGCGATGAAAATGAATTGGCTGTCATACCTATTTTCCGGCCATCTTTTCCACGAGTTGTAATCACGGTAACGCCAGTTGCAAACTGACCAAGCAAGTTACGAATTTCTCTTGGGTTTTCAGTATTAATCGCTTGCAAAGCTAAAGTTTCAATTTTGACCATTTTTAAATCTCCCTTTGATATTTTGACCTTAAGCGACTTTTGCTGCGGTTTTTGACGCTAAGAATGTCTGAGCCTGGTCTGCATCAAACCACCAAGGAGCAAAAGCGCGTGGGTCATCAAAGTTATTGGCCATAATTGAAGCAATGCTCTGGTTTTGGCTTGCAGCTGCTAATAGATCAACAACATGAGGCTCTGGTGGTAACAACAAGCTATTGGTCCAAGCCACGACTTTTTCTGCATAAGCCCAATAGCGTTCAAAAGTTTGAACCATCCATTGTTCGCTAAAGCTTTGATTATCATTGGCTAAAATGGCATCGAAATAGATCTTGCTACACTTAGCCGCATTGTTTGAGCCTTGACCGGTAATCGGGTCATTGACCACTAAGGCATCTGCCATGCCAAAAATCTTCTTGCCAGACGGTAAGGTTAAAACGGGTTTGCGTACGGTCGGCGGGAAACGCCCTGCTAAATATCCACCGGCATCGGTTAACTCAACATTTGTGCAGCGTTCATATTCCCAAGGCACAAATTTCTTGAGTAAGTTCAGACTGCATTGCAGGTGCTGTTCAGGTGTTTTGACATCTTGCCAGCAGTCCATTGGCCCATTTGGAATTCCTTCAAACACCATGATGTCGCAGGGTCCATTGATAGTCAGTGCCGGAAAAGAAAAGTACTCACCGACTTCAGGAATAATATTAAAAGTCACACGTGAATAAGGTGAAATTGGCTTCATATTTTTGACATAGGTCAAAGCCAAAGCGCGTTGAGGCTTATCAAAAACACTTCTTACATCATCACGCTCAAATTGCTTAACAACCTCACCTTTACCAGCCGCGAGTAATACAAGCTCGTAGTCGTTTGCAAGTTGTTCTAACTCTTCTATACCCACATCCTGAATCACCAATTGACCACCACGGCGTTCAAACTCTTCCATCCAATATGGCATTTTGACGCGTTGATCGACCGATTGAGCGTAGCGCTCAAGACGAGCACTCCATTCAAATGCTTTACCACCATTTTCAGGGTTAACTAAAGCCAGCCCAATGCCTTCCACCGCTGGACATTTTTCTTCCCAAAAATTTAAACCTAAGTCACGTTCAGTTTGTAAAGCGGTATGAAACATACATTGGCTTGACATAACTTTACCTTGACGGATTTCATCGGCAGTTCGGTTAGTGATCATTGTCACGTCGTAACCTGTATCTAATAAGCCCAAACCAAGCTGTAAACCAGACTGTCCTGCTCCAACAATTGCAATACGGCGCATAATCTTCTCCATAATTTTCTAAATGTGTTAAAACGCTGTGCTATTCGGCTAAACGTGGAATAGCGGGCTGTGATCCTTCAGGGCCCATTACTGAATATCCGCCATCGACCGCATAATCTGCTCCGGTGACAAAACTCGCAGCAGGTGACAATAAAAACAGAACCACATTGGCGACTTCTTCGGGATGACCTAATCGGCCTAGTAAGTGATAATCGGCTGCCACGCTATCGGCTTTTTCACGGTTATTGCTACTGACTTCTGCAATCACACGAGACCATGTCCAACCCGGTGAAACAGAATTGACGCGAATACCGTCGGCAGCAAAATCCATTGCCATGCTTTGTGTGAGTTGACGTATTGCGGCTTTGGAAACTGGATATAACCAGCGCCCTGTTTGCGCCACTTTGGCCGAGATTGAAGTAAAGTTAACGATTGAACCTTGTTGCTTTTTTAGGTCATGGTATAAAGCACGGCTCATCTCAACGTTAGAGACCAAATTAAGATCGAGTGCTTGTAACCAGTCCTGACGTGAAGATTTAAAACCGTCATCTAAATATGTACATGCCAAATTCACCAAGTAACTCACTTCACCTAAATGTTGGTGAATATCCGCCACAGCTTGTTGAATGGCTGCATCGCTGGTTAAATCTGTTTGAATAAACATCACATCATGGTTAAAGCTTTCTGCAATTGCCTTGCCTTTGGCATCAATATCTAAGATAGCGACATGAGCACCTGCACTCACCAAGGCTTGTACAACGGCTTTGCCAATGAGTGTTGCACCGCCACTCACTACAGCGACTTTTCCTTTTAAATTTATATTCATTGCAAATACTCCTTAATTGACTGGCTTGCCTTCGCTACTTGACCAAGATGGCATCAACGTATTGGAAGGAAGATCTTCATCAAGAAGTTTT
>NZ_JAVIMC010000057.1:0-301 GCF_031196995.1 Acinetobacter sp. 12966 | reverse complement strand
ACACCAAAGCTTGGACGACGTGTATTGTTACCGTCAAAACGGGCAGTCACTTTGTCAGAAAGCTCAGCGATTTCACTCACTAGTTCTTTAATTTGAGCAGCTTTATCTGATTCATCTAAAGCAGCAACTAATTCGATTGGACTTTCTAGACGTTCTAAGTAAGCTTTTAATTGAGTTTTAATGTTTTGATCTAACATCTGTTTTTTACTCCAATGCATCCAAATTCTTTCAATAGATGCATAGTACGTGAAAACATAAAATAGGTAAAACAGTATGTTTTTATATATTTGATCGGTTTTTT
>NZ_JAVIMC010000056.1:0-204 GCF_031196995.1 Acinetobacter sp. 12966 | reverse complement strand
CTGCATCTACATTTAAAACAGCACAGTTCTTTTTAACCATTTCGATGGTTGGCAAGAAACGATCACGGTGAATACCGTTTTTATATGGCTCGAAAAATAATTTTCACATGGATTTATATTGACAAGTTGTCTGATGTCTTATAAGTTTTGGTAATGAAAAAATAGTATCAGAATGCCAAGGAGTATTTTAATGGCGACCTCTAC